>JACFNW010000417.1 GCA_019454665.1 Fimbriimonadaceae bacterium
TCTCCGGCACCCCTCCGGTCATTGATCCGAACGGATGGGTCTTGAGGGGCTAGAGGCTAAGACTGAAGAACCTGGAGACATCGTGACGCCGATCCGCCTGACCCGAGCCGACGCCCGGAAGGCGATGGTGCGTCACCACTTCGCCACCAGCCCCGATCTGCGCGGCGCGTTCGAGCGGCTGCGAAGCGTCCAATTCGACCCCATCGCGCCCATCGGCTGCAACCACGACCTGGTCTTGCAGGCCCGCGTCCCCGGCTACCGCATCGGCGATTGGCAGCCGCTCGCTTACCACGACCGCCACATCTACGACGGCTGGGACAAGCAGGCGTCGCTCGTCCCCTTCGAGGGCTGGGCACTCCGAAGGTTCTTTCACCATAAGCATCGCCAGAGCTTCGAGCAGAAGGTCTTTGTGGAGCATCGGGAGGCTGTCGCAGCGGTCCTCGAAGAGCTGACCGAGCGGGGGCCGCTGCAACCCAAGGACTTCGCGTACCAGCACCGCCGCGACGATTGGCAGGGCTCGTGGTACGGGCCGAGCGTCACCAAGCGGGTGTTGAAGGCGCTTTGGTTCTCGGGGGAAGTGATGACGGCCCACCGCGTGAAGGGTCAGCATGTGTACGACCTGACCGAACGCGTCGCGCCGCCCGCCGTTCTCGCCGCACCTCCGCTACCGGAGCACGACGCCGCACGGGAACTCATCTTGGAGCGCCATCGCGCGATGGGATTGGTGCGGCCGAACGCGCCGCCCGAGGTGTGGTCGTATGGCGAACTGATGCCGCACCGCAAAACGGCTCTCCCCGAATTGGTCGGCTCCGGAGCGTTGGTCCCTGTCGAGGTCGAAGGCGTCAAGGCGCACGCGACGCCCGAGTTCCTCTCTCTGCTGGACACGCCCGCGCTCGAGCCGCGCGTGGTGTTCGTGGCCCCGCTCGACCCGTTCCTGTGGGACCGGAAGATGACGGCGCACCTGTTCGACTTCGATTACATCTGGGAGATCTACACGCCCGAGGCAAAGCGTCGTTGGGGCTATTACGTGCTGCCCGTGCTGTTCGGCGACCGCTTGGTGGCCCGCGTGGAGTTCTGGTCGCGCGATGGGGTGCTCGAGCTCAGGGCGTGGCACGAGGAGACCCAACTCGCCGCGCCGTTCTGGGCGGCCTTCGCCCAGAGTCTTGACGCCATGATGACGTACTGCGCCGCGAATCGGGTAGAGGTGCGCGTCGCGCATGGCCGACTGCGCGACGTGTGCGCCTCCGTTGCGCCCTAGCCGCTCACCGCGACATCAGCTCGACCAGTTGTTCGAAGGCGGCGCCCCAGCCGCTCTCGAACCCCATCGCCTCGTGCTTGGTCTTGCCGTCGGCTTCGGCGTGCAGCAGCGTGACCTTGTAGCGCGTGCCGGTGCCTTCCGGCTCCATCTCGATGAAGGCCGTGAAGAGCATGGAATCGGTGCCGCTCGGGTTGGGGCGGAAGTCGGCGCCAAGCGCGCTGGTCCACACCAGACGGCGTTCGGGAACGACCTCCAGAATGCAGCCTTCGCCCGAGAACTGATCGCCCTCGGGGGATTCCATCAGGGTCCAGAACCGCCCGCCGGGGCGCAGGTCCATGGCGCAATCGGCGGTTCGCCAGGGCTTGGGCGTGAACCACTGCTTGAGCAGTTCGGGTGTGGTCCAGGCTTTCCAAACGCGGTCGGTGGACACGTGGGTGGTGCGGTTCAGGACGAGATCGAAATCGGGTTTGAGTTCAGGCATGAGGGTTGTCGTCAAGGGCTTCGAGCACAGCGTCGAGTTGGTCGAGGCGCGTGTTCCAGCGGCGGCGCTGCGCATCGAGCCAGTGTTCGGCCCGGGCGATCGGCTCGGGCACCAGGGTGTAAGTTCGCACGCGCCCCCGCTTGCGAGAACGCACCAGCCCCGCGTCTTCGAGGATGCGGAGATGCTGGAGGAACGAGGGCAGAGCCATCTGGAGCGGTTCGGCGAGCTCGGTCATGGACGCCTCGCTCGCGGCCAGCCGCTCCAACACATGCCGACGCGTCGGGTTGGAGAGGCACTTGAAGACCTGATCCAAGTCGGCGGTTTCGTTAGGCATATACCTAAGTATTGCCCATCTTGGCGACTGATGTCAAGGGGTTGGGTGACAGCAGCGAGGTTCGGGCCGCTCCCAGGCGCCCGCGCTACGGCGGGATGGCGTCGGGCCGGGTGTTGGGGACCACATAGCTTTCTCCCTTCCACATCTTCGAATCGTGCCGGATGCACCAGACGTCGTCGCCCCGTCGGACCGAGGCTTCCCACAGGTTGCCCGTCGTTTGCAGGCGAACCTCGGTCCCCAGCAGGGCCGACAGCCCCAGCGCTTCCAGCGTTTCGGCTGCCCTGCCGTGTGCCTCTTTGTGTCGCCTCTGAGCATAGTACAACGCACCCAGGAAGTCGTGCAAGTCTTGGTAAGGTGGGCACAGCGCTTCGTGCGACCCAGCGCCATCCGAGAACCGCAGCCATCCCCACCGCTCCGGGCGGTGCATGTCCACGACTCCCGGCGGCGACCAAACCCAGTTGTGCTCCGGCTGGTCCCGCTTGACATAACACCCATCCACCACGTCGGTATCCCAATGCACCCGCGACATGTTGAAGCGCCACCAGTCACCGAGCCGGGGTGGGCACGGAACGAACGCCACTTCTTTCATGGCCGACCAAGGGATCGCGGCCTCCAGCGTCCACGCTTCGTCGGTGTC
>JACFNW010000418.1 GCA_019454665.1 Fimbriimonadaceae bacterium
CCATCGAGAACATCGAGATCATGGGTTCCAACATGCTACTCGTGTTCCCGAACTGTCTTCGCGGCGGCATGAGCATGGGGTCCGAAGCGGGCATGCAACTCAGGGATGACGATATCGTCGCCCTCAAGAGGGAAGTGCCGCTGATCAAGGAGATCACGGGCTCGGTCCGCCGAAACGGCATGGCGAAGTTCCGTTCGAACACGCACAGCACGCAGGTCTACGGCGCGGAGCCGCAAGTCAAGTACATCCGCAACATGATCAAGATGGTCGAGGGCGAATGGTACGACGAGGAGGACGAGGCCCTTGCGCGCCAAGTGGCCGTGCTCGGCTTCACCGTCTGGGACGAGCTGTTCCACGGGGAGAACGCAGTGGGCTCCACCATCCGAATCAACGGTCAGAACTTCGAAGTGGTCGGCGTGGTGGACTACAAGGGCGGTTCGGGCATGTGGAACCCGGACGACCAGATCTACATCCCGCTCAAGACGGCCAAGACCCGGCTCATGGGCAAGACCACGCTCGACATGATCCAGCTTCAGGCCAGCCGAACCGACCTCATGGCGATCACGCAGCAGCAGGTCGAGGACACGCTGATGAAGTCGCGCAAGTCCGCGATGGGCGAGCCGCTTTTCCGCGTGATGAACCAGGGCGAGATGATCGAGCAGATCCAAACGCAGACGCGGTTGCTCAGCATCCTGCTCGCGGGCATCGCCTCGGTCTCGCTCCTCGTGGGTGGCATCGGCATCATGAACATCATGCTGGTGTCGGTCACCGAGCGGACGCGCGAGATCGGTCTGCGGAAAGCCATCGGCGCGAAGCGGGGCACGATCCTTTCGCAGTTCCTGCTCGAAAGCGTCGTGATGTGTTTGGTCGGCGGGATTCTGGGAATTCTCATCGGCTCGGCGAGCATCTTCTACATCGCGGGCCTGTTCCAGGTGCCGCCCGAGATCAACACGGCCGGGGTGGTCACCGCTTTCGGCTTTTCGGCCATGGTCGGGCTGTTCTTCGGCATCTATCCCGCCATGCGCGCCAGCAGGCTCCAGCCCATCGAGGCATTGAGGCACGAGTGAAACCGATTATCGAAGTCAAAGATTTGGCCAAGGACTACACGATGGGCGACATGATCGTCCATGCCCTGCGCGACGTGTCGCTGACCATCAGCGAAGGCGAGTTCGTGGCGGTCATGGGGCCGTCGGGCTCGGGCAAGTCCACGTTCATGAACGTGGTCGGCTGCCTCGACCGGCCAACGCGGGGGCAGTTCTTGCTGCACGGCCAAGACGTGGCCAACATGAACGACAACGAACTGGCCGACATCCGGAACAAGTACATCGGGTTCGTGTTCCAGCAGTTCAACCTCCTGCCGCGCACGAGCGCGCTCAAGAACGTGGAACTGCCCTTGATCTACGCGGGCACGCGCAACCGCCACGAGGTGGCCGCCAAGGCGCTGGAGCGGGTCGGCCTGGCCCAGCGCATGCACCACAAACCCAACGAACTCTCGGGCGGTCAGCAACAGCGCGTGGCCATCGCTCGGGCGATCGTCACCGACCCCGTGGTCATCTTTGGCGACGAGCCCACGGGCAACCTCGACTCGCGCACGTCCGAAGAGATCATGGCCCTCTTCCAAGAACTCAACGAGCAAGGGAAGACGATCGTCCTCGTCACCCACGAAGAGGAAATCGCCCACCACTGCAAGCGCATCGTGCGTTTCCGCGACGGGCGGGTGGTGCACGACGAGCCGGTCCACGACCGCATCCGCGCCACCGACGTGCTGGCCAACATGCCCGACGCCGATGCCGTCGAGTACGCGCCGAAGGCCGCCGCCCACGCCTAGGGCGGTGGCGGGCCGCCGCCGCGGGTGCCACCGATCGTGATCACGTCTATCCCCGTGGTTTGGAACGACCCCGCGCGATTTCGATACTCCTGCAGCCGAGCCAGAAACGCGGGCGGCAGTTGGGCGAACGGCACCGGGCGGGTTCCGGCTGCCGGGAACACCTTGTCCGTAAGGCTTTGATCGCCCGTAGTCGTGGGCGAGAAGTGGAACGTGAACTGCATCACCCGCAGCGTCATGGGCGCGAACCCATCGAACTCTTCGGAGGGCGGCCGGTTCCCGCCGTTGGGGTCGGGCAACATGCCGCC
This sequence comes from Fimbriimonadaceae bacterium, assembly GCA_019454665.1. GTDB lineage: Bacteria > Armatimonadota > Fimbriimonadia > Fimbriimonadales > Fimbriimonadaceae > UBA2387. Next base: position 2,134 of record JACFNW010000418.1, read on the forward strand.
GAGTTCGTAGCCGCTCATCACGCGCGCGGCACCCGTCTTGGAGTTCGTGGCGTAGGCGCCCGGCGTCTCGTTGATCTGCATCGTCAGATAGCCGTTGCCGGGGATGCCGTTCGGCAACACGTCCGTGCGTTCGTTGTCGGCCATCGGATTCGCCGGCCCGCGAGATTGGACCTCGGTCCGCACTTGGATCGGCATGAAGTTCATGGCGTTGAACACCATCCGCTGCAGGGCGGTTCTGCCGGAGCCGTTCAGAGCGCTGATCTGAACCGCGTTCCCTTGGGCCAAGGCGTTGCGCTGGCCCGCATTCAGGTTCGCGTAGAGCCGCAGCATCTCGCGTTGGTACGAATGGTCGCGCATCGTTTCGCCCTCGACGATGTGCTTCGAGAGCGCGGCGAACACGTCGCCGTCATAGCCTTCCATCGCGACGATCGAGGGTTGGGCGGCGGCATAGGAGGCCGTCAGGTCGAGCGAGAGACGCCCATCGGCGAGCCCCTTGCGCAACGCTTGGCCCAGCGCTACGCGGTCGAGTTGCGTGGCGCGGTGCTCGATGAAGTGTTTCGGGCGAACCGTCATCCA
>JACFNW010000419.1 GCA_019454665.1 Fimbriimonadaceae bacterium
ACTCCATCGTCCCGGCGCTGATCCCTTGCTGGGCGTTCTGGATTCCGATCCTGATCTGCGTTTACTCGCTCCCGGCCAACCTCCAATTCGTGTTCGCGTTGCTCGCCGAAGCCGCCTGGAGCATCCTCTTCGTGTTCATCGCCACGAATGGGGGACTGGCGGCAGGATACGAGACCGTCGCCAGCGAAGCGTAGGATGCGGGCCGGGGGCCCAAGGATGCGGCAAATGGCAAAGAAGAGCGGCGGCTGGCTGGATACTCTGGAACGCGTCGGCAACAAACTGCCCGACGCTTCGACGTTGTTCGTGATCGGAGCGCTGATCGTGATCGGGCTCTCGCAGATCGGTGCGATGGGGGGATGGACCGTTCAGCCCGTACAGCCCGAAACGGTCGTCGCCGCCGATGGGTCGGTTTCGATGCAGCTTCAGCCCAAGGGCGACCCGCTCAAGGTGGTCGGTCTGCTCCAGCCGGACAGCGTGGCTTGGATCTTCACCAAGATGGTCGAGAACTTCATCAAGTTCCCGCCGCTCGGGGTGGTCTTGGTCGGCATGCTCGGCATCGGCGTGGCCGAGCGCACCGGCCTGATCGCGGCGTTGCTCAAAGCCTTTGTTGCCGTTGTCCCCCCACGGTTCTTGACCCCGGCGATGGTGTTCCTCGGAGTCATGTCTTCCATGGGCATTGACGCGGGATACATCGTATTGCCACCGTTGGCGATGGCGCTCTACCGATCGGTCGGTCGGTCGCCTATCGTCGGCTTGGCGGCGGTGTTCAGCGGTGTGGCCGCCGGCTTCAACGCCAACCTGTTCATCACGGGTTTGGACCCGATGCTTGCGAACTTGACCACCATCGGCGCCCAGGTCGTGAACCCGGACTACAAGGTCTCGCCAACGTGCAACTGGTACTTCATGATCGGTTCGACCATCGTCATCACGCTCACGGGGTGGTTCATCACCAACCGCTTCGTCGAGCCGCGATTCAAGGGCAAGCCCGAGGATGAAGGCGGACCTCCGACGGGTGTCGAGGACTTCGAGACCGTGCGGAAACTCTCGGCCGAGGAGCGGAAGGGGCTCGGCGTCGCGGCGATGACGATGGCCCTGACGTTGGCCGCGATCTTGGCCATGATCTTGGTCCCCGGTGGGCCTCTCAACGGCAAGGGTGACCACTTCGACCGCTGGGTCGAGGCCATCGTGCCGATGATCCTGCTCTTGTTCTTGGTTCCCGGCTTTGCCTACGGATTTTCGGTCAAGACCCTTCAATCCGAGAAGGACGCCGCGCGGATGATGACCGAGTCCATGGCGGCCATGGCCCCCATCATCGTACTCGCGTTCTTCGCCAGCCAATTCATCGCGTTCTTCAACCAATCGAATCTTGGCCAGATGCTTGCCATGTGGGGCGGGCAGAGCCTCGCTCAAGCGCAGATGCCGCCGATGCTGCTCATGGCGACGTTCGTCGTCGTGACGATGCTCTTCAACCTGTTCGTGGGCTCGATGTCGGCCAAGTACACGCTGTTCGCGCCGATCTTCGTACCCATGTTCATGCTGGTGGGCATCAGCCCCGAGTTGACGCAGGCGGCGTACCGCATCGGCGACTCCGTGACGAACATCATCACGCCCCTGAACGCCTACCTGGTCATCATTTTGGTGGCGATGCGGCGCTACGTTCCCAAGGCGGGCATGGGGACGTTGGTCTCCACCATGCTCCCCTACTCGATCGGGTTCACCATCATGTGGACACTGATGCTCATGGCTTGGATGGCCAGCGGTTTGCCGCTTGGTCCCGACGGGCCGCTCACCTATTCGGGGGCAGTGGCCAAGTGAGGCCCTTCACCGCTTGGGCGGCACGAGTTGGGACAGCTGGAAGCCCGTGTAGTCGAAGATCGACTCGCGCATAGTCTTGACGTTGCTGAACCCCGCGCCTTCTGCAAGCCGAACCAGCGACTTGCTCTCGGGCGCGTGGGCGATGGCCCAGGAGGCCCGGACGCGATCGAGATACTCGTGGAACCCGTAGCCGGTCACGTCGCGGAATCGCCGCGAGAAGTGGAAGTGCGAATAGCCCGCCATGTCGGCCGCTTCGCGCAGCGTGGGTCGCTGGTGCGATCGGATGAGGCGAACCACCTCGCGCGTCCCTTCGTCCTCTATGTCGGCATGCTGGGCCAAGTCGTAGACCGGTTCCTGCAGCATCGCCGTTCCCAGAACGATGAGGACTCTGCCCAGGCAGTGTTCCGCCCCATCGGTCGGCACCAGATGCGGCAAGGCTCGGCGCAGCGGTCGCACCCCGCTCGGTCCGTTTGCACAGACTGTGGCAAACGCGCTCTCCGAGAGACTCCAGATAACGGCCTGGTTGTGCTGATCAGAAGTAGCGACTTTCAGGTGATCCACGCGCGACAACAGGACGCCGTGCGACTCGGGCACCAGCAACTTGGCTTCGTCTCCGATCAACAAGCCGCCTCGCTGAACAACCATGAGGACCATATCGCCGTTGGCTCGACCTTCGAGCTCGATGGTTCCTGTGCGATCCAACCTCCACGAGTGGACACGCTCGTCGGCCGGGCCCTGAAGGAGCTCGGTCTTGGTGCTCCAGGTCACCATTGGACGGTCTCCAGCCAGAACGTCAAGGTGTGCCGCAAGACCTCGACATAGCCGGGATAGTCGTCCGGCTTTGCGACGAAGGCAGCCCCGTGCTTTCGGCAGAATTC
>JACFNW010000420.1:0-317 GCA_019454665.1 Fimbriimonadaceae bacterium
AAACGCGGGCAGCATCCTGTCGCGTGGCGGGCCGCCCTGCTGGCGGTCCCAGAGGGCCGTATCCGTTGCGCCGGGCAGCAGCGCGATCAAGTGGACGCCGCGCGTCCGGGTCTCCTTGTTCAGGCAGCGCGTGAACGCCAACAGTCCGGTCTTGGCTGCCGAGTAGGCCGCCGCCCCGGCGAACGTCTCTTTCGCCGCAATGCTCAACACGTTGACGATCCGGCCCTGCCCCCTGGCGAGCATGCCCGACAACAAAGCGTGAACCAGTTCCATCGGCACCTCGAGATTCAAACGGAGTTCACGCTGAGCCGCGGACC
>JACFNW010000420.1:327-2666 GCA_019454665.1 Fimbriimonadaceae bacterium
AATTGCACGTCGCCCGCGTTGTTGACCAAAACGTCCACCGAGCCACCGAGCCAGGACGCCAACGTCTGGACGGCTCCCGGGGCCATGAGGTCCAGGGCCAGCGCTGAAACATCGTTCCCCGCAGACCTCGCTTCGCGGGCCACCTCGTCTAGCTTCACCGGGTCGCGGCCCGTAAGGAACAGGCTAGATGAAGGCGCGAGGAGCGGAACGAGCGCACGGCCGATGCCGCCGGTCGCACCCGTCACCAGGACCTTCCTCATCGCCGCACCTCGAACGCGTTGCGAGCGGTTTCAAGCAAGCGAACGCGTGAAAGCAGACTGCCCAATGAGGCGTCCAACCGGTCGAAGATGGCCTTCGCCACGTTCTCGCTGGTGGTGACCTGGCCGCGCAACTCTTCGACGTCCACATCCAAGTTGCGGTGGTCGTAGCGGTCCACGACTTCCCTTTCCACGACCGTGTCGAGGTGGTCGAGGTCCACCAGCATGCCGCTCGCGGGGTCGGGCTCGCCCGAGACCGTGACTTCTAGGACGTAGTTGTGCCCGTGGCCGTGGACGTGGTTGCACTTGCCGTAGGCGCGAACGTTCTCCTCGTCGGATAGGTGGGGGCTGTGCAACCGGTGCGAGGCGGCGAACTCGTAAGTGCGGGTGAGGCTGATCATGGGTGCGGGTTCAATATTGAGGGTGGCGGAGAGCGTTTCGGTTTCGGCTACGCGTATGGAGACGAGCCGAACGGAGGGCGGCAGTTCGGGTTCGATCTGCTCGCGACAGAAGGCCAGCAGGTTCTCGAGCGACGGCGACCGGTCGCGGAAGAAGAGCACGTCGTCGTTCAGGCTGCGCTGATCGAGCACGCCGACCAGCCGGGCCTGCAGGATGGCGTCGAGGTCTTTGATGTTGACCACCATGCCCGAGGCGGGCTCGACCTCGCCCGCGATCGCCACCCACGCCACATAGTTGTGACCGTGGTTGTAGGGCGATGCCCATCGCCCGAAACGCACAAGGTTGGCTTCGGCATCCAGCGAAGGATCCCAATACCGGTGACCGCTCGAGAAGACGACGCGGCGTTCGAGAATCGTCATCGCGCCCTCCGGAACGGGATCGCCAGAGCCGCCGGAGCGTGGGCGCCGCGACCCATGCCCGCCAGCACCAACAGGGCAGCGACATAGGGCAGCGCAAGGAACAACTGGAACGGCAGTTGCACGCCTTTGGCCTGGAACGTGAACTGGAGTCCATCCAGCCAGCCAAGCAACAGGCACGCCCCGAGTACGGGCACGGGCTTCCAACGTCCAAAGGTCACCATGGCGATCGCGAGGAATCCGCGCCCCGCCGTCATGTTGTCGGCGAACGAGCCCGCGATTCCCAACGAGAGATACGCACCGCCGAGCCCAGCCATCGCGCCGCCGTAGACCAAGGCCGCATAGCGGAGCCGAAGGACCGAGAAACCAGCGGCCTCGGCTGCTTGGGGGTACTCGCCCGCCGAGCGCAACGCCAACCCCCACGACGTCCGGAACAGCACCCCGTGCGTGGCGACCGCGAGCAGCACCGCGACCACCATCACGGCATCGAGCCCCTGCCAGGAAGGCACCTTGGGCACGCTGAGCAACTCCCCGCTCGCGCCGAACCGCATGGCGAACATCGTCCGCGTCAAACCAAGCGCCAGCAAGTTCACGGCTGTCCCGACGACGACCTGATCCACGGTGAGCGTCAACGCGAACACGCCCGAGAGCAGGGCCAGAGTGACACCGACCACGACGCCCACGCCCAAACCGACCCAGGGATTGCCGCTCGCAAGGGTGGCCAACATGCCGAAGAAGGCACCCGCCAGCATGGTGCCCTCGATGCCGATGTGGATGACGCCCGCTTTCTGGACGACCGTTTCGCCCAGGGCGGCGAGGGCCAGCGGGGTGGCGTACATCAGCACGGCCAGCATGGCGCTCACGACTCGACCTCCGCACCCGCGAGTTGGCGACGCTCCAACACGGTCCGCACGCCGACATAGGCCAGCACCGCCGCGCCTTGGATCACGAACATCACGGTCGTGCCGAAGTTGCTGAATCGGGCCAGGTTCTCGGAACCCGCAAACAGCCCGCCGAAGTACACCGCGCTCAGGCCGACGCCCACGGGATGCAGGTTGCCCAGCAACGCCACGGGGATCGCAATGAACCCGAGTTGCTGGTTGAAACCTTTGGCCAGTTGCCCCGTGATGCCCAGGAACTCGACGCTGGCCGCCAAACCGCACAAGCCACCGCTCAGGGCCATCGCGACCAGTTGGTAGCGCCCGGGCGGGATGCGGTTGGCGCGCGCGGCCTGGGGGTTCTCGCCCGCCAGCCGAATGCGGAAGCC
>JACFNW010000421.1 GCA_019454665.1 Fimbriimonadaceae bacterium
ACAGCGACGTGTGCGAACACTGCGTCAGCCGGGGCAAGACCCTGCTGCGCCTGTTCGGATTCACCAAGCCGTACAAGATCAGGCTGCTCTGGGGGACTTTCCTGATCCTGGCCGGCACGGTCGTCGAACTCATCCCGCCGTACCTGTCGAAGCTCCTGGTGGACGACGTGCTCACGGGCGAACAGGTGTGGATGTTCGGCTGGCTCATCGGCGGCCTCGTCGTGTCCAGGTTCGTGCTGTCGCTCATCCAGATGGCGCGAGGCAGAAACGTGGCCCTCTTGGGTAGGAACATCGCCATTGACATCCGTGGCGCGCTCTTCCGCAAGCTGCAGCAACTGTCGCTCGGCTTTTACGACAAGCGTTCCGTCGGCTCGCTGATGTCGCGGGTGACGAACGACACCGGCGCACTCTACGACGTGCTCATTGACGGCGTCCCGATCACGATCAACCAAGGCGCCATGCTCATCGGCATTCCCATCGTGATGCTGATCATGGATTGGAAGGTGGCCATCTGGGTGCTCGCGCCCATGCCGCTGATCCTCATCGCCGTCCACATCTTCCGCAAAAAGATGGAGCGGGTTTGGAGCCGGTTCTGGCACAACTGGTCGCGCCTGAGCGGGTCGCTGAACGGCGTCCTGCAAGGCATGCGCGTGGTCAAGGCGTTCCACGGCGAGAGCCGCGAGGTCACCCGGTTCGACAAGCGCATCACCGACGTGGCGCAGACGGGCTACCAGGCCGAAGTCAGCTGGTCCACGCTGTTCCCCGTGGTCATGTTCACCATGGGCCTCAGCACGGTCATGATCTGGTGGGTCGGCGGCCAGGCCGTCCTGCGCGGCGAAACGACCATCGGCGACCTGACGGCCTTCGTCGGCTACGCCCTGATGCTCAACCACCCGCTGATGATGCTCCAGCGCATCATTGACTGGACGAGCCGATCGCTGACCGCCGCCGAACGCGTGTTCGAGGTCTTGGACACACCGCTCGATGTGCCCGACAGCCCCGACGCTGTCGCCATGCCCCGCATCGAGGGCAACGTCACGTTCGAGGACGTTCGTTTCGGCTACGAGAAATCGCGCGAGATCGTCAAGGGCATCAGCCTGGAAGTCGCCGCCGGCGAGATGATCGGCCTGGTCGGCCATTCGGGAGCGGGGAAGTCCACGCTCATCAACCTGCTCATGCGGTTCTACGACCCGACCGATGGGCGCATCCTGGTGGATGGCGTGGACCTGAAGCAGATCAAGGTGGACGACTTCCGCCGCCAAGTGGGCGTCGTGATGCAGGAGTCCTACCTGTTCCCGGGCACCGTCGGGCAGAACATCGCGTACGGTCGGCCCGATGCCACCCTGGAAGAAGTCATCGCCGCCGCCAAAGCCGCCAACGCGCACGATTTCATCGTCAACTTCCCGGACGGGTACGACGCCTATGTGGGCGAGCGGGGCCAGCGGCTTTCGGGAGGCGAGCGGCAGCGCATCGCCATCGCGCGCGCCATCCTCCACAACCCGCGCATCCTCATCCTCGACGAAGCTACGGCCAGCGTGGACACCGAAACCGAACGCATGATCCAGGAGGCTCTGGAACGCTTGATCGAAGGGCGCACGGTGTTCGCCATCGCGCACCGGCTGTCCACCCTGCGCAGCGCCGACCGTTTGGTGGTGCTGGATCAGGGCAAGGTCGCCGAAATCGGCACGCACGACGAGTTGCTCAAGCGCGAGAACGGCATTTTCGCCAAGCTCGTGACGATGCAAACCGAGATCAACAAGGTCCGAGAGAACTACATCGTCGAAGATTGAGCCGTATACTCGGGGCGTGACGCTCTGGACCGCTTTGCTCGTCGTCGGGTTGGCTTGCCTCGTCGTGGCTGCGGAAGCCCAACCCCTGCGCTCCCACGAGGTGGATGCCTCGGGCCGCATCACGTTCCGCTACGTTGCCGTCAACGCGCAGAAAGTCGAGGTGAACGTGGAAGGTGCGTCGGCCATCGCCATGACCAAGGGCAGCGGCGGCGTGTGGACGGCCACCACCGAGCCGCTGAAGCCCGACCTCTACGGCTACAGCTTCCTGGTGGACGGCGTGACGCAGTTGGACCCGCTCAACCCGGTCACCAAGCCGAACCTCATCTGGCCGTCCAACATGGTGCTCGTGCCGGGGGCGAAGGATGGATTCTGGGAGGAGCGGGACGTGCCGCGCGGACGGGTGCATCGCCACTTCTACAAGTCCGGCGTGGTCGGGGACCAGCGGGAGTTCTTCGTCTACACGCCGCCGCAGTATGAGGAGGGCCGGAGCCGATTGCCGGTGCTGTACCTGCTCCACGGATTCTCGGATATGGCCAACGGCTGGACCGAGATCGGGCGAGCGCACGTGATCCTCGACAACCTGCTGGCCGAGGGCAAGATCAAGCCGATGGTGGTCGTGATGCCGCTGGGCTATGGCGTCGAAGGGTTCGCTCGGCCCGGCAGCGCAGCCTTCCGCGACCGCAACCTCACCCGCCAGAACTTCGACAAGTTTGGCGAAGCGCTGCTGACCGAGGTGCTGCCCACGGTGGAGAAGAGCTACCGCGTCTCGAACAAGCGCGAGCATCGCGCCATCGCGGGCCTCTCGATGGGCGGGGCTGAGAGCCTGTTCGTCGGGTTGACCAACCTCGACAAGTTCTCGGCGAT
>JACFNW010000422.1 GCA_019454665.1 Fimbriimonadaceae bacterium
CTCCCTCAGACACGATCATTCCGAGGGAGGGGGGGGCCGAGTACCCCGGCATGCGCGGAAGGGGAGGCAGGAGCAACGCCTCAGCCCGACAGGGACTTGAAGAACTTGACGATCGCTTCCGAAGTTCCCGTCGGCCATTCGTGACCGCCTTCGTGGGCGTACCACACCACCGGGGTCTTGGACTTCGCATCCCCATAGCGGACGAACCCCGGAGACCACTCGGAAGTCGCTTCCGACAGCTTGTTGTTTTTCAGGGCGGCGTCTCGGCTGCGTTCGGCGGAGCCGATCCGGATGAGGTCGTCGTTTTTCCCGTGGACGATGAGCAGCGGCATCGGGGCCGCCGCAGCGAAGCCGATGGGTGCGAATCCGCCCACCGTGGCCGCGCCCGCCAGAGTCGCGCCGCGCTTGGCGATCAGCAGGTAAGAGAAGATCGCGCCGTTCGACATGCCGCACGTGAACACCCGCTTGGGGTCGCCATGCCGGTCCTTCAGCACCTTGGCGAGCAGCGCATCGTAGAACGCGAGGTCGCGATCGCCTTGCAGGCCCGAAGCGACCTGCCAGCCCGGCGCGGTGCGGCCCAGCAGGTCCACGTCGAGCCCTTGCGGGTAGACCGTCACGACCTCCTTCCACGCCTCGTGCATCCGGTACGAGAACGCGGCTTGACGCGCCGATCCAGTAAACCCGTGAAACACGAACACCACCGGAACCGGGGTCTTGCCCTTGGGCGGCGCGTAGACGATGGCCGTGCGTTCGACGTCGCCGACCTTCAGCGTGAGGGTTTCGGCGCCAGCGGCCGGTTGGAGAAGAACAAGGGCGAGCAGGGCAGTCATGCGCTCATTATAGGGTCAACGCACCCGGATGTCTTTGCGGACCCATTTGACGTGGTTGTCGAACAGCAGTTGGTTGCGGCCGCCCTTGTGCGCCGACCACCCGTCTGCAGGCGGCTCCGAGCCGCCGACGCGCCACAGTTCGTGCGAGAAGGCCCACCATTTGGCTTCGTAGAAGGGGCTCATCAGCCACTCTTGCTCCGAAACGCTCACGCCTTTGGCGTCGCACACCGAGAGCGGCGAGCGGCCGCGCGCGAATCGGGTGCTGGCGGTGTTCGTTTCGCCGAGGAGGTCGCTCGTGTAGTTCGACCATCCCTTCTCGGGCATCGGAACGCCGCCTTCGGACCAGGGCGTGGTGAAGTGGGATCGCCAGTCGGTCGGTTCTTTGTAGAGTTCGGTGGCCGAGGACGTGTAGATCTCGACGCTCTTCATGTAGGGCGCCCAGAGCGGCATGAACGCGCCGACGCCCGCGTAGCGCTTGCCGCCCGCATCCACCGGCGGCGTGAGCTGTAGGTGCGCATCGGGAATCCACGGCATGAGGTCGTCGTAGTCGTTCAGGTAGAGCGCGTTGGCGATGCCGATCTGGTAGAGCTGTTGCAGGCAGTTGGAGCGCTTGGCGGCCTGCTTGGCCTCGGCGTACACGGGGAAGAGCATCGCGGCGAGGATGGCGACGATCGCGATGACGACCAGAAGCTCGATCAGGGTGAATGCGCGCCTCATGGGGCGTGTGGTTCGGCACGGGGCGTGCCCCTCCTGCTCTCGCCGCGCGACCTTCACTGAACCCTAACACCGGCTCCTCCTAATGTTGGGTGCCACGGTCTGTGCGGGCTGAGGTGTGACGTCGGTTGTCCGCGTTCGGTCCCGCCAGACCGTGTTCCCCTCGTTTCCGGCTCGGGGAGGGAGACGCTTGTTACGTTGGCGTGCCCCAAACGTCCCCTCCCGAAGATCGGGAGGGGATAAAGGGGAGGGTTGATCGAATCCGCCGCGGAGTGCGTCTCGAAATCGCTGCCGAGGTGGCCCGAGCAGCACGGCCTGCCGGGTGCCCACGCCCGCGATGTGCGGCCATTCTGCCGGACCCCGGTCAGGCCGTGGCACCCCTGGCATACACGCCGAACCCATCGCGGGCCGAGTTGAAGTAACATGAGGAAGACGATGCCCACGACGATCCGGCTCCGCATCCAGCGACGGGACAACATCAACGACAAGCCGCGTTGGGAAGTGTTCGAGATTCCCTACCGCGAGCGCATGAACGTCATCTCGGCGCTCATGGAGGTTCGCAAGAACCCCAAGACGGTGGAAGGTCAGAAGGTCAGCCCGCCCGCGTGGGAGGCCGCCTGTTTGGAAGAGGTTTGCGGCAGTTGCACCATGAACATCAACGGCGGCGTGCGCCAGGCGTGTACGGCGCTGGTGGATCAGGTGGGCGTGGTCAAGGGCGATGCGGTCGAGATCACCCTGGAGCCGATGCACAAGTTTCCGCTGGTGCGCGACCTCATCGTGGATCGCTCGAAGATGTTCGAGAACCTCAAGCAGGTCAAGGCGTGGGTTCCCATCGACGGGTCGTACGACCGCGGCATGGCCGCGCCGCAGGACGACCACGTGCGCCAACTTCGGTATGCGCTGTCCAAGTGCATGACGTGCGGTTGCTGTCTGGAAGCGTGTCCGCAATTCAACGAGCGTTCGTCGTTCGTGGGCCCGCAGACGCTGGCGCAGGCGCTCCTGTTCAACCTCCACCCCGTGGGGGCTACGCTTGAGGAAGACCGACTTGAAGCGTTGACCGGTGAGGACGGCATCACGGGTTGCGGCAACGCACAGAACTGCGTGA
>JACFNW010000423.1 GCA_019454665.1 Fimbriimonadaceae bacterium
ACCCCCTCGATCCGCTGCTGACGATCAGCGCGCGCGACGGATGGCGACGACCAGCCGACCCGAGGACGTGGGCCCTCGAGCGCATCCGCCTCGGACCTGGGGGCATTCGACTTCCCCTTCCCTATCCCGAACCCACCGACTTGGCTTCCCTGCTGGCCGACAACCGAATCGTTTCTCCGGGGGTCGCGTTGATCCGGGCCGAGGCGTTTCGAGACGTCGGCGGCTTTCGGCAGGAAGCCAGCCCGCGCGAAGACTGGGACCTTTGGATTCGCCTCGCGCCCCACGGCCCTATCCAGCCTGTGGACGCCCAGGTGCTTCGCTATCGTGTCCGGGGCGACAACGCTTCGCTGAACATGGCGAACTCCAGCCGCGCCCAAGCCGCAATCGAAGAGTTCTTGGAGAATTGGGACTGGCTGAGAGCCCACGAACCCGAGTTGCTCGACTCTTGGTTCGATCATCGCCAGCGACAGGCTTTGGAGGACGCAGCCCACCGAGGGCGCTTGATCCGCGCCGGCCTGAGGCGCGGACGATTCGGCTCTGCTGCCGCTCAGGTCGGGCCGCTTGCCGGGGCCCTACGGCAATGGGCTCGGCTACGACGGCGGAATCGAGGCTAGGTCGCGGATGCGGCGGCTCAGCGAGGAGGCTCTCTTGGCGTCGGGCATCGCCGCAAGGTACTCGGCGACCACGCCGGGGTCCATCTTGAGCATCACGCGCGCCAAGTCTTCTTCGCGCCAGTCCTTGGTCAGCTCCATCAGCTTGGGCGTTTCGATCGCATTCCACAGCTCGGCGAGCTTGCGGTCGCCTCGAGCCGGGTCTGGAACCACCACGACCACCTCGGGCTTCTTGGGCTTGGCAACCGGCGTCGGCTTGGCGACAGCGGGCACGGACGCAGGTGGCGCCACGGGCTCCTTGGGTTTCTCCGTCTCTTTCTCTGCGGTCACCAGCGCGGCCTCCTTTTGGGGCAGGAACGGCACCTCGACCATGCCCGAGTAGACGGCAAAGAAGCCGCCGCCACCCAGCAAAGCAAGGGGCAAGACAAGGAACAGAATCAGCTTGACGGGCTTCTTCACGAGGGCCTCCTGGCGTTGTAGGCATTCATGATGCGCTCGACATACGCCTTGGTCTCAGCGATGTTCGGGACGCCGCCGGCTTCGCGGACGCGGCCCGGGCCCGCGTTGTAGGCGGCCAATGCGGTGGGCAGGTCGCCGAACTCGGCGATCATCTTGCTCAGGTACTTGGCTCCGCCTTGCAGGTTGCTCATCGGGTCGAACGGGTTCTCGACGCCGAGTTCCCTTGCCGTTCCGGGCATGAGTTGGGCCAAGCCCATCGCCCCGACCCGCGAACGCGCCATCGGGTTGTAGCCGCTCTCCGCCTCGACCAGGGCATCGAACAGGAAGGGGTCTACGCCCGCCTGCTTGGCTGCCGAAGCCGCCATGCCCTTGAGCACGACCGGGCTGAACTTGGGCTGCAGGCCGATGCCGCCGAAGTCGGGACGGATCGGGATCGCGCCGCCCTCGCCGATGGCCCCCTGCATCGCCGCCGGGCGGGTGCCGTTGTTCATGGTCTGACCGAGCATCTGCGAGAACTCGGGTTGGGGTTGCTTGCCCTGAAGGCTTTCGATCCGCGACCGGATCTCGGCGACCCGCTGCTGTACCCCGTCGGGTCCAAGGCGTCGGAGTTCCATTACGCGGCCCTCCGGAGGACGGCAAACTCGTCCATGGCCCGCTGCTCGCGCCGAGTCTCTTCGAGCTGCCACGCTTCCCAGGCTTTGTCGCGCAACTTCTCGATGCTCAGCAGGCTGCGGCGCGCTTCCACCCATCGGCTGAGCGCTTTGTCTTCTTCGAACCGAAGCTGGTCCAAGATGGTGTGATGGTGCCGGAGCGACTGGTCGAGCGAGAGCACGCATTGCTCCACGGCCTGCCGCTCGTCGAGGCTCCTGGTCTCCAGCGAAAGCAATCCAAGACGTTTCTGCTGGACGGCACGGATCTCGCGCTCTTCGGCACCTGTCGCGGCATGGGCGGCTTGGTAGGCCCGCTTGGCCTCTTCTTCCAGGCCGGCTCGATAGTCGAGCACGCGTTGAAGTCGAAAGTTGAATCTAGCCATCGGCGAGGCTCCTCAGTCGGTCTAGGGTCTCGGGCATCGGGGTAGGGTCGGCTTTGTCTTGTCGCAAGAACGTCTGCACCCGCTCCCAGTTGCGGATCGCTCGGTCGGCCAGCGGCTTCGCGCCCTCTTTGTACGCCCCGATCGAGACGAGGTCTTCCACGTCGGCGTAGGCCGCCATTTGGGCGCGGAGGTCCCGAGCCCAACCGACGTGGTTGGCGTCTGTGACCATCGGCATGACGCGGCTGAGGCTCTCAAGGCAGTCGATCGGCGGGTAGTGGCCCCGGCTGGTCAGCTTGCGGCTGAGCACGATGTGGCCGTCCAGGATGGACCTCGCGGCGTCGGCGATCGGCTCGTTGGTGTCGTCGCCTTCGACCAAGACGGTGTAGAGAGCGGTCACGGCACCCCGCTCGCCCGCTCCGGCACGCTCCATGAGCTTGGGCAGCAGGGCAAAGACGCTGGGTGTGTAGCCCTTGGTGCTTGGCGGCTCGCCGATGGCCAGGCCCACTTCCCTTTGCGCCATGGCAAAGCGTGTCACCG
>JACFNW010000424.1 GCA_019454665.1 Fimbriimonadaceae bacterium
TGCAACCGGATCCGCCTGACGGCAGACGGCCAAGTGAAGTCGTGCCTGTTCCTGAAAGCCGATGGCAACCTCCGCGACGCCATGCGCAATGGGGCTGGGGACGAGGAACTCGCTGCCGTGGTGCGACACAGCTTGGCGGGCAAGTGGGCGGCGCACCCGCCCATGGAGGACCTGTTGACTCGTAACGATCTTTCGATGGTGGAGATCGGGGGCTGATGAGGGACGTTTCGGCCAAGGTTTCGTCCCGGCGCACCGCAGTGGCCCGTTCGGTGATCCGCGTCTCACCGGAGACGGTCGCCTTGATCCGGGAGAACCGCGCTCCCAAAGGCGATCCGCTGCCCGTCGCGCGGACTGCGGCCATTTTGGCCGCCAAGAACACGCCCAATCTGCTTCCTTACTGCCACTCGGTGCCGCTCGATTGGGTGGCCGTGGACTTCGAGATCGGAGACGACCGGATCGAGGCCGTGGTCACGGTGGTCGCCATAGACCGGACCGGCGTGGAAATGGAGGCTCTGACCGGTGCGGCCGTCGCCGCCCTGAACCTCTACGATCTGCTTAAACCCGTGGACGACGCCATGGAAATCGAGGCGATCACGCTGCTCAACAAGACGGGAGGGAAGTCGGCGTTTCCACGACCCGGCGGCGCGCGGGCTGCGGTGCTGGTCGCCTCCGACCGGTCGTCGCGGGGCGAGCGCGAAGACGTCTCGGGTGTCCTGCTCGCGGAACTCCTGGAAGCCGAAGGAGTCTCCGTTGTCGCACGCGAGGTCGCCCCCGACGAGATGAACCTCGTCGCCGCGTTCGTCGAGAAGTGGGCGATGGATGCGGACTTCGTGTTCGTCACCGGCGGGACGGGCATCGGGCCCCGCGACACCACGCCCGAGGCCATCGCGCCGCTCTTGGATTGCCGGCTGATGGGTGTCGAGGAGCACTTGCGCGCCTACGGTCAGCGGCGCTTGCCTACGGCCATGTTCTCCCGCTCGGTGGTGGGCATGCTGGGCCCGTGCGTCGTGGTGGCCCTGCCCGGCTCGCCGGGCGCCGTGCGCGATGGCGTTGCCGCCCTGTTCCCGTATCTGCTGCACGCGTTGGACATGGTGCGTGGCGGGAGCCACGAGCCTTGAGCCAGGACCTCCTCGACTATGACGGCGCGCTGGCCATCGTGCTGGAACACGCCCGCCCGCGTCCCTCGCGCCGATTGCCGTTGCTTGATGCGTTGGGACGAACCCTTGCCGAGCCGGTTACGTCGCAGTGCGACCTTCCGGCCTTCGACAACAGCGCGGTGGATGGCTACGCGATCCGCCTTCAGGACCTGGACCACACAACGTTCATCGTTGGGCGGGAACAGCGCGCGGGCCAACCGCTGGTTGGCTCTTGGCTTCCGGGAGTAGCGCTTCGCGTGTTCACCGGAGCCGCGCTCCCACCCGAAACCGGAGCGGTGGCGATGCAAGAGGACGTCGAGCTCGGACAGGGCCGAGCAAACCTTGCGGAACCGCTCTCGCTGGGCCTGCACGTTCGGCGGAAGGGCGAGGAACTGAGATGTGGAGCCGAGATATCGCCCAGCGGCAGACGCTTGAGCCCGGCCGTGGCCGCAGCGGCCGCCGCTAGCGGCAATGTCGAGGTCGCTGTAGCGGGCCAACTCCAACTCGGCATCGTCGTCACGGGAAGCGAGTTGGTCGAGCCAGGTCGGCCGCTTCCACCGGGTGGAATCTACGAATCGAACGGGACCGGGCTTGCCGCTGCTACACTGGCGATGGGCCTGGGCGAGCCTTTGGTTGCGCGGGTTCCGGAGGACCTGACAGCGACTGCCGAGGCCATCCGGGCTTTGGCCGAGCATTGCGACGTCGTCATCGCGACCGGCGGCGTCTCGGTCGGCGATCACGACCACACCCATGCCGCCTTTGGGGAAGCTGGTTTCGAGCGAGTGTTCTGGGGTGTCAGGATGAAGCCCGGAAAGCCGGTCGCCTTCTACCGCCGAGGCGATCAGGTGGCGTTCGGTCTCCCCGGCAATCCGCTCTCGACGATGGTGTGCTGGTGCGTGTTCGTCCGGCCCTTCGTGCGCAAGGCGCTGGGCCTCCCCGAAGACGTGTGGCTCGAAGCAACCGCTCAGGAGGCGATCCGTCACCGGCCCGACCGACTGGAGTTCGTCCCGGTTGCGTCTGAGGGGGATGGGGTTCGACCGTTCGCGGCACGCGGCTCGCACATGCTTGGCGGCCTGGTCGCCGCGAATGCGATGGCTCGCATCGAAGCCGGTCGAGGCGACGTCTCCCCAGGCGAGACCGTTCGTGCGGCGCGATTGGAGTGGTTCGATGGATAAGACCGTTCACTTGCAGTACTTCGCCATCCTTCGCGAACAGCGCGGCGCCGACCGCGAGACGCTGACGACCCAAGCCGCCACGCTCCGCGACCTTTACGACGCCCTGGCGCGAGAGCACGGGTTCACACTGACCGCTGCCCAGGTCCGCCCAGCGGTCAACGAAGCCGTCGCCGACTGGGATCGGGCCATCGAGGACGGCGACCGCATCGTGTTTCTGCCGCCGGTGGCCGGGGGCTGACGCCGATGTTCTTCCTCCAGCGCGAACCGCTCGAACCCGAACCGCTGGCCCGGCCCGATGCGGGCGGCTACGTCTCGTTCGTGG
>JACFNW010000425.1 GCA_019454665.1 Fimbriimonadaceae bacterium
GAGCGTTCATGCGTACCTATGGGCGAGAACCGTTACCTGCCCCGACAAGCAGAAGCCGGTACCGCTTTCGCCGAACTGGTGGATAGTCAAGAAGGGTACGGAGCCCGTCTGTGTGCGGCTCCTGGCCAGATCGAACTGGGACCGCTGCCGCTTCGAGGTCATCACTGGAGCCGAGGCGTGCAAGGCCGCAAATCCAGACGAAGGGACCCAGAAGGACGGTACGGGCTGGTCCCCTTGGGCCAAGGCAGCCATTGCCAACGACTACATTCGAGAAGAGGGTGCAGCTGGGCGAATGGGGGCGCAACTCTATCTGGTCGCACTCAAGAAGGCCCGCGGGGGTTACGAGTTCAGAGCGCCACGAGACGAGGATGAGGCTGCTGCTGCCGCGGCAGAAGAGGAGATGACTCGCGTTCAGGGGAATTGGGAGTCCACTGGCCTAGCGCTTGACGAGGACATTCCGTTCGGAAAGGAAACCCACGATCATGGCTATGGCGTTTGTCATTGGCGGGACTACTTCTCCCCTAGGCAGCGGCTGGCCCTTGGCACGGCATTGGATGAGCTGCGCAAGGTTCAGAGGAAAGCGCAGGAGGATCTTCCCAAGGATCGAGCCGAAGCCGTGGGTGTCTATCTCGCCATCGCACTTGACAAGGCTTGCGACTACAACAGCCGAATGACACGCTGGCACTCAGGTCGACAGGTTGTTGCAAACACCTTCGATCGCCATGACTTCTCGTTCAAGTGGAGCTACGCCGAGTTTGATGCCGCCAGGAACTTGTTTCCCTGGGTTGTGAGTCAAGTCACCGACGCCTACGCCGGCATTGCGAAGCTCATGCGGCCAAGCAGCGCCAGTAGTGACCGGGCTCGCGCGTCCGTCGCCTTGCACGTGGGGTCAGCCGCCTCAATCCGTGGACTTCGGCCTGGCACGGTCGACTTGGTGTGCGTTGACCCGCCGTACTACGACAACGTCATCTACTCCGAACTCTCGAACTTCTTTCACATGTGGTTGAAGCGCTCGGCAGCCCACCTCGTGCCAACCATCTTCCAGGCTCCCTTGGCCAACACAGATGATGAAGCCGTCGCAAACTCCGCACGCTTCATCAGTGAAGTCGAGCGCCAAGCTCGATTGAACGGCGGCAAGGTGAAGCGCAGGCGAAGGCGTAAGGCTGAGGGTGATGGTGAGCAGACGCCTGACGAGCAAGCGAACGAAGACTATGAGCGCAAGATGGCGGCCGCGTTCCGGGAGGCGCGGCGGGTCCTCACGCCCCATGGTGTCCTCACGGTCATGTTCACCAACAAGAAGGTCCAGGCGTGGGATGCTCTCGCCCGGGGGTTGATCGAGGCTGGCTTCACGATCGACAGCTCCTGGCCCGTCAACACCGAGAGCAGCAACAGCCTCCACCTCGCCAACAAGAGCGCAGCCCAAAGCACGATCATCCTCGCCTGCCGCAAGCGCGATCACGACGGCCAGGGACGCTGGTGGGATGACGATTTCCAAGCTGAGGTTCGCCAGACGGTGCGCGCCAAGGCCGCTGAGTACGAGGCGAACGGAATCGGCGGAGTCGATGTCTACCTCAGCGTGTTTGGGCCCGTCCTGCATCTCATCTCGACTGCCTGGCCAGTCAAGGATCCTCAGGGTGGAGAAGTCATTCGCCCTGAGAGAGCGCTTGATCTCGCCCGACAGGCGGTATCGGACTACCGCTTCGAGAAGCTCTGCAGCACGGGTCATGTCGCTCTGGAACCGGTGACGCGCTGGTACGTGCTGGCCTGGGACATCTTCCGGGCCGTACAGATCCCTTTCGATGAGGCGCGCAAGCTCGCGCTTGCCATCGCTGGGGATGTGCGCGTGACCGTCACGACCGGGAAGAAGCGGTTGACGAAGAAGACGAAGGACTTCCTCGAAGGCACACTCATTGTGCAGACCGGCCTTGCCGAGAAGGACGGGAGTTCCATCAAGCTCCTCGCGCCTGAGCGCCGAGCCAGGGACGGCAAGATCGACGTTGGGGCAGAGACGTTCGATCACCCTGTCGACGCCGTCCACGTCGCCATGGTCTTGCAGAAGCAAGACGGCCTCGGCGCAGTGGGCCAGTTTCTCGACAAGACCCGGCTCAAGCAGGACCCCGCCTTCACCACGACATTCGAGGCGCTCCTTCATGCTGTGCCTCGCGTGAGGCCCGAGTGGAAGGCGCTTGAAGCCATCCGCGCCGCACACCTCTCGAAGAAGGTCAAGCCCCTACGAGAGCCCGAGAGTTTGGACTTGTTCGAGTTAGCTCGGCAGGCCAAGGCAAACGTGATCGACGATCCGGAGCCTGAGGACGAGCCCGAGGAGGAAGACGACGACGGAGAGGAGGCGTGATGACCCCGCCGCTGACGCCCTTGCGATCCGCCTCCCCAGGGTAGATCCGTGACTACTGCAGACCTCATACGTGGCCCACGACGCTTACCGGAGCTGGATCCGTGTGCGGAGTTGGCCCGGACGAGCCGGACTGTGCGGCCGGAGGAGGATCTGCTTTCGAGCCTCTGGAGCGCGGGCGAGGACGTCCGCCTTCATGAAGACGAGCGGTTCACGCGCTCGAGTCACAGCTGCCGGTGGCATCTCCGCGAGCAGCGCCTCGCCAACGATGCCTTGTA
>JACFNW010000426.1 GCA_019454665.1 Fimbriimonadaceae bacterium
CGCCTGCTCAAGCAGGATGGCGGGCTCGATCCGGGTGTCGGCGTGTACGCCGTGGCGACCGTACAGGAAGAGATCGGCTTGCGCGGCGCGCGAACCTCGGCGTACACCATCGGTGCGCAGAGCGGCTTGGCCGTGGACGTGAACCACGCGACCGACTACCCCACGGTGCCCAAGACCCGCTACGGCCAGTTGGACATCGGCAAGGGCCCTTCGGTGATGCGCGGTGCGAACGCCAACCCCAAGGTGTTCCAGATGATCCGCGAGGCGTGCGCCCGCGAGGACATCCCGTATCAGGTGGACGTCGCGCCCGGCGGCACCGGAACGGACGGCAACGCGATGCAGCTCAACCGGGGCGGCATGGCCGTGGGCATCGTCGGCGTGCCGCTGCGCTACATGCACACGCCTTGCGAGTTGCTGAGCCTGAAGGACGTCGAGGACTGCGCCCGGCTGATGGCGGCGTACTGCCGCTCGGTGACGCCGGATACGGATTTCACGCCGCGGGTCTGAGGCGGGTACCGGTGTACCTGGGAGTCCACGATTCCCCGTCGGGGAGGATGGCAGATGGGAGCGCCCACCAGGTTGAGGTGGTTTAGCGCACTGAGTCCCGCGAGCGGAGAGAGGTCCCGGATCCCTGTGCCTATGAGAGCGCTCAGACCACTCCTTTCAGCCGCCAAGTCGTGCCTTCGGGCGAGTCGCGGAGTTCGATGCCCTCGGCGGCCAGTTGGTCGCGGATGCCGTCGGCGCGCGCGAAGTCCTTGCCGGCCTTGGCCGCCGCACGCTCGGCGAGCAGGGCCTCGATGCGCGCTTCGTCCACCTTGGGGGAGTTCGAAGCCGGGGCGTCCGACTCGTGGCGCACGATGCCCAGCAACGCGTTGATGCGGTCCAGGAACCGCTGGGCCGAATCCGCGCACGCGCCCGAAAGTTCGGCTTCGCGCAGGATGACCCGCGTGCCCTCCAGTGCCTTGGCCAGCGCCACCGAAGTGTTCAAGTCGTTGAGCATCGCGGCCAACGCCTCGTCGTACAGGGCGTCCAGTTCCGGCCCGATGGCGTCGTCGCCCGGGCGCGTCGCGCTCAGGGCTGCAGCCACTTTCTCTTCGCATAGTCTGAACCGCTCGACGTTGCTGGACGCATCGCGCAGCGTTTGCATCGTGAAGTTGTACGGTTTGCCATAGGGCACCGAGATCAAGGCGTAGCGCAGCGCCAGCGGGTCGGCGTTCTTGCCCTCCACCAAGTCGCGGACGGTGAAGAAGTTGCCTTTGCTCTTGGCCATCTTCTCGCCCTCGACTTGCAGAAACCGCGTGTGGATCCACAGCTTCGAGAACGGCTTGCCTGTCAGGGCTTCGGACTGGGCGATCTCGCATTCGTGGTGGGGGAACCGGAGGTCCTCGCCGCCCGCGTGCAGGTCGAGCGTCTCGCCCAGGTAGCGCATGGCCATCACCGAGCATTCGATGTGCCAGCCCGGGAAGCCCCAACCCCAAGGGCTGAACCACTGCATCAGGTGCTTCTCGTCCTTCTTCCACAGGGCGAAGTCGGCGGGATGGCGCTTGTTGTCGTCCTGCACCACGTCGCGCACGGCCCGCATCAGGTCGTCCTGGTCGCGGTTGCCCGAGAGCTTGCCGTAGTCGGCGAACGAGGCGACGTTGAAGTACACGCCGGTGGGCGTTTCGTAGGCATGGCCCTTCGCGATGAGTTCTTGGACGGCCACGATCTGCTCGCGCATGTGTTGCGTGGCCTTGGGCCTCACCGATGGGTCGCGCAAGTTGAGCCGCCGCCAATCTTCGACGAAGGCGTCGGCGTAGTGGTCGGCCAGGTCCCACACGTTGGCGAACCGCTCGCCTTCTTTGCTTTGCAGGGCGCGGGCCATCTTGTCCTCGCCTTCGGCGTCGGCCAGGCTGTCTTCGGTGAGGTGGCCCACGTCGGTGATGTTGCTGACGTAGGAGACCTGCCAGCCCAGGGCTTCGGCGGTGCGGACCACGAGGTCGGCGGTGAGGAACGTGCGGAAGTTGCCGATGTGCGCGTAGCTGTAGACCGTCGGGCCGCACGAATAGAACTTCAGGTGGCCGGGCTCCTGCGGGACGAGTTCCCGCATGGATTTGGACATCGTGTCGTAGAGCATGAAGCGCCGATCGGACATGGTTGTGCGATGGTACCGCTCGCGGGTTCGGTGGCTTGGGATCACAGGGCGACTCGACTTAGCCGCTCCCACAAATCACTCAGACCGAAGGCTTTCAGCTTCGACTCCACATAGACGAGGTCCAATCGGCCCTTCTGCGCAGAAAGGACCTGCAGGACGTCGTTCCACTGCCGGTCGCTCACCCGGCGACCCAAGTCGTACCATCGGCACTTGGCCACCACCACGTATTCCGGCGTCGCCATCGGCACGCTGACTCCTTCCGCCACACGGGCCGGGATCGCCCGGTCGAGTTCCTCGCGTTCCAGCTCGCTTCGAACCAAGAAGCAATCGAACTTGAGTGCCGAAGGCACGTGGTTTACTTGAACCGAGTCCCACGGCCGAGGATGCTCCGATGCCTCGCTCAGTTCGCGTGCGCTGTGGTGGAAGTCACCGGATGCCGCCAGCGCAAACTTCGCCGCGTTGTGCGCCTCGACATGGACGACGATATCCA
>JACFNW010000427.1:0-2343 GCA_019454665.1 Fimbriimonadaceae bacterium
ATATGGGCAACGGCACATGGACAGCCACTGTGGACGTCCCTCTCTTGACCATCGATGCGTTCTCATCCGCATCTTTCGGGGGAACGACGGGAGGCAACTCGGTGGTGGCCACTGCGTCGTCCGATGCGACTCAGGAATGGACGCTCAACACGCCAATCATCGACACGAAGTACATTGCCGGCACAGTCAACGGTGCGAACAATGAGGAGATTCATGTCGAGGTGGCGAACCCTGGTGGCGTCACGCAACTGCTCTATGCGACGGGTGTGGATGGAAGCGGCAACCCGGACGTAGACATGGCCAATCTGAGCAACGCGACTTATCGCGTGTATCTAAAAGCTCGTGGCTCGCTGCGAAAGCGTGTGGACGTGGCGTACACGACGGCAGGCGTCACGGGCGTCGGTTTCACTCTTCTGTACGGCGATGTGGACGACGACAACGACGTGGACCAGGACGATCTAGACATCATCACCCTTTTTGACGGCAAGAGCTCCGCCGACAACGACTGGTACTTTGCCGACAGCAACGGAGTGGCCCCCTATATGGCCGACTTGGACCGCGACGGCGACGTGGATCAAGACGACTACGACATCGCTGACGCCAACGACGGAGAATACGGAGACTGAACATGATCACCCTTAGCCTTGCATTGGCCCTCTTCGCGACGGGCGTTGACTCGGAGGTTCAAGCGAATGCGCAGCTTTCCAAGTTGCCTGGATACGTCTACTTCGAGGTCAACGGGAAGCCACCGTTCGAGCCTGACAGCATTCGGCTCCGAACGCACACGATGACGGGAGAACTCCTTGAGGACTTTCACACCAACCTGGAAGAAGGCAACGTCGTTTCCTTCGAAGTGTTGCGAACCACCGCCGGGCAAGATGTGCGAGTTCCGAAAGGTCGGTATCAAGTCATCTTGTCGTGGGGAACCGCTCTAGACAAGCGGGTTGTCTTCGACTACGATCCTGCCAAGGCTCTCGTCTTGCCCAAGGTGGAGCTTCAGTTTGGCGATGTGGACCGCGACGGCGAGCTGACGAAGGAAGACCACTCGTACATCATGAGCCAGATGGGTCGCAAGAAGGACTTCGACTCTTGGTACACCGCCACGGACCTCAAGTTCCGTGTTCCGGCAGACGCGGACCTCAACTTCGACGGCGTGGTGGATACCTGGGACAATCACCTCTTCATGGTCGCGACGCAGAAGAAACACGACAAGCCTCTGATCGAGAAGAAGAAGTAGGTCGTCGTGGGCCCGCCCTGCGACCTACAGGTGGGTTCGGCTGGGCGCGGCCCTAGCCGAACCCAGCCAAACTCCAGCCTCAAAGGCTATACCCCTCGCGGTACGTGGGTCGGATCAGGGGATCGAAGGCGTTGCTGCCCACGACGGCCAGCCGTCGGCTGTCCCAGACCACGCGCTCGCCGCCCGCCCAGATCGCCAGGTTGCCCAGCAGCACGGTCTCGGTGAGCGGGCCAGCGTAGTCCGCGATGTTCGAACGAGGCGCTTTGCCGCCGTTGATCGCGTCCACCAGCTCCTGGAAGTGGCCGGGCGACTTCTCGAAGTCCACCTTTGGCACCTCGCCGCCGCCGACCATCTTCGGCGCGCCCCCATAGGCGTCGCCCAGGTGGATCGTGCCCTTCTCAGCGACGATCAGCGTGCCATTGCCGCCCATCGGCTCGCCTTTGGAGATCTCGGCGGGCGGCTTTTGGCCACCGTCGTACCAGTAGAGCATGAGCGCATCGCGGTTGCCGCGTTGACCGAATTCGTACTTCACGCGCGACCAAGTGGGGAACGTCTCCTTGTTGTTGCCCGAGGTCTCGGCTTGGACGGCGATCGGGTCGCGGAGGTCGAGCCCCATGAACGGCAGGTTGATGATGTGGCAACCCATGTCGCCCAGCGAGCCAGTGCCGAAATCCCAGCGTCCGCGCCATGCGAACGGGTGATAGCCCTCGGCGTACGGGCGCATCGGCGATGGTCCGACCCAGGCGTCCCAGTCAAGCGTCTGCGGTGGGATCTTGGGGTCGGGCCGTCCGACGCCCTGCGGCCACCAACCTGCAGCGCGGTCGGTCCAGCAGTGGACCTCCTTGACTTTGCCCAGGGCACCCGACTTCACGACGGCGGCGACCCAGCGCAGTTCGTTCGAAGCCGTGCCTTGGTTGCCCATCTGGGTGGCGACCCGGGTCGAACGCGCGATCTTCGTCAACTCGCGGGCCTCCCACAGGGTGCGCGTCAGGGGCTTTTCGCAGTAGACGGCTTTTCCCATGCGCATGGCCATCGCCGCTGCAGGTGCGTGGGTGTGGTCGGGCGTGCTGACGACAACAGCGTCGATATGCTTCTCAAGCGCTTCC
>JACFNW010000427.1:2353-2620 GCA_019454665.1 Fimbriimonadaceae bacterium
ACGACGATGCCCTCGGGTGGTCGGCCATGGCCTTCATGCGGATGTTGAGGTCCACATCGCACAGCCCGACAATGTCGCCATTCCGGGCGGCGTCCGCCATGTTGCTGGTGCCTTTGCCGCCACAGCCGACAATCGCCCAGCGAATGCGTTCGTTGGGAGAACGCGGGACGCGGGACGCGGAAGCCGAGGTTGCGAACGCCGTGCTCAACGCTGCCGCGCCGGTGAGCTTCAGGATCTCGCGTCGCGAAGGGGAAAAGGAATCGTGGT
>JACFNW010000428.1 GCA_019454665.1 Fimbriimonadaceae bacterium
CCATTCGGTGCCAGGGTCTTCGAGCTGATCTAGGCGCCGCCCGCCAGGATCCCAACGACGTGCACCAGCCAGGCGCCCAGGTACGCCAACGCCGTCATGTACACAAACATGAACGTCGGCCACTTCCACGAGTTGGTCTCGCGTTTGACGGCGGCCAGGGTCGCCATGCACTGGCAGCATAGCGCGAAGAACACCATCAGGCCGACCGCTGTGTAAGGCGTGACCAACCGCGAGCCATCGGGCCACGTCGCTTGCTGGATGGCGTGGCGGAGGTCGCTGGATTCCTCGTCCGTGTCGCCGCCCAAGCCGAAGAGAATGCCGAGCGAGGGCACGACGACTTCACGGGCGGGGAACGCGGCGAGAATGCCCGTCGAGATGCGCCAATCGAAGCCGATGGGTGTGAACACGGGCTCGATGGCGCGCCCGAAGCGACCGAGGAACGAGTGGCGAAGCAGTTCGCTCTGAACGTGTTGGTCCCGTGCGGCGGCGAGTTCCTCGTCGGTGGCTTCCGAGTGGGCTGCGGCGTCGAAGGAGGCCTCGTAGCGGGCGACATCGGCTTCGCTGCGGGGGAAGTAGCTCAGCGCCCAGATCACCAGCGACATGGCGACGATAATCGTGCCAGCGGTTTTGAGGAACAGTTTGCCCCTGAAGTACATCGCGAGCCCGACATCGCGCCACTTGGGCAACTGATAGGGGGGAAGTTCCAGAACGAACGGCAGGCGGGTGCCCCGAAGGACGCGGCGGTTGAGGATGAACACGATCGGGATCGCCACGAGCAGGCCGAGAAAGTGCATCGCAAAAAGGGCGAACCCCGCCCAGAACGCGCCGAACTGCGGCTCGATGAACGCCCCGATCAGCAACACATAAACGGGCAGGCGGGCGCTGCAACTCATCAACGGAGCGACCAGAATAGTGGCCAGCCGCGCCTTGGGGTCGGGCATCACACGGGCCGCCATGACGCCCGGGATGGCGCACGCGAAGCTGGATAGCAGCGGGATGAACGCCCGGCCGTTGAGTCCCGCCCAGCCGAGGAGACGGTCCATGAGGAATGCCGCCCGGGCCAAGTAGCCGGTCCCCTCCAGCACCGAGATGAAGAAGAAGAGGATGAGGATTTGCGGCAGGAAGACGACGACGCCGCCGACGCCGGCGATCAGGCCGTCAATGACCAGCGACTCCAGGACGGGATGGGCTGAGACAAATGGCTGGACGCGCTCGCCCATCCACGAGAACGCGCCTTCGATCCACTCCATCAATGGGCCAGCGAACGTGTAGATGGACTGAAAGACCACGTACATCACGCCCACGAACACGGCCAGACCCAGCACGCGATGGGTGAGCAAGGCGTCAATCCGATCGGTCCGCGATCGGTGTGGCGGACCTTGGATCGTCACGGCCTTGGCGACCATGCCGGCCCATGCGTAGCGTTTCTCCAGATCGAACGAGGGTCCGATCTCGGGAAGGTGCGACACTTCCTCTCGCGCCGCAGCGACGTAGGCGAGAATCTCCGGGAGGTCTTGGAGGGATGCGACCAACGGCGACTCGGGGTTGAGCAGCGCGTGACGCACCTCGGCTCGCGAAACGTCCATGCCGATACGCGCCAAGCGCTCGGACAGGGCAGCGACTTTGGTCTCCAACTCGAGCGGAAAACCGAATTCGCAGTTGGGGGCACGCGGGTGTTCCAAATTGCGGGCGAGCGCATCTCGGAGTTCGGCCAGGCCCTGTTTTTTGTGCCCGACGACTTCGATCACTTCGACGCCGAGCAGTTGCGAGAGACGTGCCGTGTCCAGTTTCGAACCGCGCCGTTGGAGCAGATCGCCCATCGTGACGGCCACCACCATTGGGAACCCCTGATCGGCCAACTGGCTGAAGAAGAAGAGGTTGCGCTCCAGGTGGAGGGCGTCGAGCACGCAGAGGAGCAGGTCGGGGTGCTCGGTCTTTCCTTGGATGACATCGGTTGCGACCCGTTCGTCTTCCGAGTTCGCCGCGAGGCTGTAAAGGCCCGGCACGTCCACCAACTCGGCCACGGTGCCGCCCAGTTGGATGGGCGCCGAGCAGCGTTCAACGGTCACACCGGGATAGTTGCCGACCTTCTGGCTGCTGCCCGTGAGGGCGTTGAAAAGGGAAGTCTTGCCGCAGTTGGGGTTGCCGACCACCGCGATCAGCGGTTGCTTTGAAGAGGCGGGTTCAGCGGTCAGCAGGGGCGACGGGCTCAGGATGCTACTCCAGGATTTCGATCTCGAAGTCGGTCATCTCTTTCCGCCGCACGCACAACCTCACGCCTCGAACCAGGATTTCGATGGGATCGCCCAGCGGGGCGACCTTGGTCACCTTGAATTCGGTCCCTTGGGTCAAGCCCAACTCTTGCATCCGCAAGCCGTGCGCACAATCCGAACACGCCTTGAGGACGCGCGCGTTCATCCCGGCCCGCAGGTCCCAGAACGTCTTCGTCGAGTTGAGCGGAATGCTTTCCATGTCGTTCGCGCCTGTGCGTACTGTACCGATCCGGCTGACAGAGACGCCACCTTCAATGATGACATCTTTTTCCAGATTGGTTCAAACGACAGGACGTTCGTCAGCCCTTGACCGCACCGGCAAGCATCGTCTCGTGGATCTTCT
>JACFNW010000429.1 GCA_019454665.1 Fimbriimonadaceae bacterium
GCTTTACAACATGCCTGCGAACGTGATGACGAGTCTTCCGCTCCCGGGACAAAGCAAGAGCCGCTTTACGAGCGCGGAGCGGGACGAAAGAGACAGGCTTTACCGCTTCCAGATGCCTGAGGGAGCCCGGATCGACCCGCATTACAAAGTCTCTGGTTGCCTCACCAGCATGGAGCAATTCTTCAAAGGCGACACAAACAGGAGCAACGAATGATCACGAAAGATATTGCAGCAGTCTTTGCCCTTCGCGCATATCAAGAAGACATCCAAGGATTCAACCGACCACTTGTTCCATCGGGCTGGGTGGAGCTTTCAAAACCACTTCCAGAGCGGGATGGCTTCAGCTACAGCGTCTTTGCTCGTGAAGATCGGAGCGAGGTCGTCATCTCGTTCGCCGGCACCGATGCGGTCATGGGTTGGGACGGCGTCAACGACATAGGACTTTATCTTGGCTTTGTCACTTCTCAGGCGACTCAAGCCGCCGCTGTGTACGCAGAAGTGGCAAGAGAGAGTGGGACGTCGAGCGTAACCTTCACAGGTCACAGCCTCGGCGGTGGTTTGGCATCGGTTATGGCAGTCTGGTTCGACCGGCCGGCAATCGTCTTTGACCCAGCGCCGTTTCAGCAACCTGCCGAAAGTGGCGTCGCGGTGAACCACGTCATCGCGAGCCTAGGGACGAAGGTTCCACAGGCAATCAAAGACTACATCCCGGGCGAGCATTTCGAGCAGCGGGAACAGCAAGTCCAGAGCTACTTCGCTCTAGGCGAGTTTCTGCAGGCGACACGGACTGAAAGCAACACCGTCTACGCGCCCGGTGGAAATACGCCGATCGAATTTGGGCATCAGTACTTGCCTCCGTTGAAGATGCCGTTCACGATGCATTCATCGGCGCTTCTTACCGCGGGCACTTTGAGTAAGCCCTTCGCTGATGCCACGCGCGCTGTTCAGCGTGCCCTGCCGCTCATAATGTCCAAGCAGTACTACTCGCCTGAAACGATGGGGATCACCACACGGAATTTCCTCCTCGACCTCATTCGCAGCGAGCAGGCCGCTCCCGGGAACGGCAAGCTTACGCACTTCGCCGCAGACCTGGACAAGCTCGGGACGAACCTCGCCGGGCTCAACGCCGCCGCGCAGGACGCGATCGTTGCCCAGGCGATCGAGTGGTACTACTGGCAAGGCGCCGATTACGCTGGCCAGGAGTTCTTCACGCCAGCCAACGGCGCGCTGCAATACGCCACCGCGCAGGGCGACGCATTGCCGGGAGCGCTGAACAAGGCAGGGCCATACACACGGCTGTGGCTCAATCCTGGATCCAGTTTCCAGACCACTGCGGTACCCGCGTTCGCGCAGTGGAACGTGGCAACCAGCAGTGCTGGCGCCGAGGCCGCAGCGCGGGACCTGAGCAAGAACCAGATCTTCCTCGGCGGCGCGGGGGCCGACCGCTTCACTGGCGGATCCGTGAATGACCTCATGATGGGCGGCGCGGGCGACGACACGTACGTCGTGGGCAGCGGCCGCGACGTCGTCCAGGACGACCTGAGCGGCCAAGGGCGCCTCCTGACCGGGGCCGGGATTGCGCTCGCCGGGGGTCGAGGCAGCGGCAAGCGCGGGCAATGGGTGGGTGCGAATGGCGAGACCTACAGCTTCACGCCGACGCATTCGGCCGACGTCGGCACACTGACGATCTCCGCGCCAGCATCGGCCGACGAAGTCAAGGTCCAGAAATTCGACTTCGCCCAGGCAAATGCCGGCACCGGGTATCTGGGTGTCAAACTCGACAATGCGCCGCAAGTGGCATTGTTGCAGGGCGGCGGATCGCAATTCTGGAGCGACTTCGGCGCGGCGCTCGGCGACTTGGCGGGCAGGCAGGCGGCACTCGTGGAAAGCGGCGGCTCGGTCTTCACCGTCGCCCTCGCCGCGGCAGCAACCGCGGGCGAAACGATCGCGATCAATCTGCTCGGCCTCGGCGGCAAGCAGGTGAAGCTCGTCAACGGCGCGACGACAGTCGATGCCGAAGGCGCGGTGCTCGACCTGGTCGAAGGCCAGACGTCGGTCTCGTTCGCACTGGTTCAGGACGGCGGGCTCGACGCCGATGCCGCCGGCACGTTCAGCGTCACCTACCAGTCGGTCGACGGCAACGTCACAAGCAACGAGTGGGCCCTCACGCTGGAGGACACCGGCCTGACCGCCCGCGCCTTCATCGGCGACCAGCGTCCGCGCATCGTCGGCACCACCTACCAGTGGGCCGAGACCGAATGGGCCGCGGACGGCACGCTGGTCAACGGCGTCTACGAAGCAGACTTCGCGGACGTGCTGTACGCCACGACGGGCAACGACAAGGTGGACGGCCGGGGCGGCAACGACGCCGTCGCGGCCGGCGCGGGGCACGACGAAGTGGACGGCGGCGCTGGCGACGACCTGCTGGGCGGCGGCTCCGGGTTCGACGTCGTCCGGGGCGGCGACGGCAACGACTTCATCAGCTCCAGCGCCAACAGCAACGCGCCGATCCGCCAGAAGACCACCGACACGTGGACGGTTCCAGCGGGTGCAGTGGTGAAGGCGAGCGGCGCCACGTGGGGCGTCTACACGCTGAACGGCAACACCTACTGGGA
>JACFNW010000430.1 GCA_019454665.1 Fimbriimonadaceae bacterium
CTCGTTCTCGGGCACGCACTTCACAGGAAGCGGTTCCACATGGCCGTTCGACACCTCGTCCTTCGAAGCGCGCGCCGCCGCGAGCCCGAACACGATCGCCTCGATCAAGCTGTTGCTGGCCAAACGGTTCGCACCGTGCACGCCCGTCTGAGCCACCTCGCCCGCCGCGTACAGGCCGGGGACGGTCGTCTGCCCATTCAGATCCGTGACCACCCCGCCACACGAGTAGTGTTGCGCGGGAACCACGGGAATCCAGTCGCGATGCATCAGCACCCCATGCTCCTGCAGCCGTTTGAAGATGGTCGGGAACTTGGCCTCGATCTCGGCGCGAGGTTGATGGGCGATGTCGAGGTACACGCACCACGTGTCCAGCCGCTTCATCTCGGCGTCGATGGCGCGGGCCACGATGTCGCGCGGCGCAAGTTCCAAGCGCTCGTCCACGTCCACCATAAAACGGCTGCCTAGGTGATTCCTGAGCGTGCCGCCCGCTCCGCGAACAGCCTCCGTCACCAGGAACCCGCGAGCCTGAGGGTGATAGAACGTGGTCGGGTGGAACTGCATGAACTCCATCCCCTCGATGCGCGCCCCCGCCTCGCTGGCCAGCGCGATGCCGTCGGCCGTGGCCACGCGCGGGTTCGTCGAGTGCTGGTACATCACGCCGCAGCCGCCCGTCGCCAGCAGCACGGCACGCGCCAAGAACAGCCGCTGACCCACGACGTCCACCTGCGCCTGCACACCCACGCAACGCCCACCGGCCATCGCGAGGTGCGTGGCGAACGTGTGCTCGAACACGCGGATGTTGGCGTTCTGCCGCACCGTGGTCGAAACGGCCCGCTCGATCTCCCAGCCCGTCTTGTCCTGATGGTGGACGATGCGGCTCATGCTGTGGCCACCCTCGCGCCCCAACGCGTACGACTCGCCCGCGCCCAGGTCGAACCGCGCCCCCATCTGGGCCAGCCACTCGACGGCGGCTGGAGCCGACTGCACGAGGAACCGAACGGCCTGCGGGTCGCAAAGCCCGGCCCCCGCGATCAACGTGTCCTCTTCGTGGAGCTTCCAGTTGTCCGCCTCGCCGATCGCCGCCGCGATGCCCCCCTGGGCGTACGTCGTGTTGGATTCCGTGACCTCGGCCTTGGTCAGAACAGCCACCGTGCCGTGCTTGGAGGCCTCCAGCGCATAGGCCAGCCCCGCGATGCCGCTGCCGACGACGACGAAGTCGAAGCGTTCGTGTTCCAACGACGCTAATCTACCCCTCCCCAGCCCGGCATGCCCCACGAATCGGTGCCACAATCGCTCCGATGGCGGACAGCCTCTTCGAAACCGCCGAGCCCGCCGATCTTCCGCTCGCCAGCCGGATGCGCCCCACGACGCTGGAAGACTACGTCGGCCAGGAGCACCTGCTCGGTCCGGGATCGCCCACGCGGGCGGCGATCGAATCGGGCAAGCTCGGCTCCGTCGTCCTCTGGGCCCCGCCGGGATGCGGCAAAACCACGCTCGCCACCCTGATCGCCCACTACCGTGACGCCGTGGTGGAAGCCAAAAGCGCCGTGACCGCCGGAGTCGCCGACGTGCGAAAAGTCGCCGAGGCCGCTCGCGAAAGGCTGCGCTCGGGCGGCAGACCCACCCTGCTGCTGCTCGACGAGATCCACCACTTCAACAAGTCGCAACAAGACTCCCTGCTCGGCCTGCTGGAAGACGGCACGCTGCAACTCGTGGGATGCACCACGGAGAACCCGTTCTTCGTCCTGAATCCGGCTCTGCTCTCGCGCGCCCGCGTCCTTCCGCTCAAGCCGCTCTCCGATGACGACGTCCGCACGCTGGTGCGCCGCGCATTGGAGCGGGACGAAGCTCTGCACCTTCGCGGCATCCGCTTGGATCCCGACGCCGAAGAGCACCTGATCCGCACAGCCAACGGCGATGCGCGCCTCGCGCTCAACGCCCTGGAAACGGCCAGCATGATGGTTCAAGACGGCGGCACCGTCGCGCTGCAAGGCATCGAAGAAGTTCTCCAGCGCCCCGCCATCCGCTACGACCGGCAAGGCGACTACCACTACGACACGATCTCCGCGTTCATCAAGTCGGTGCGCGGCTCGGATGCCGACGCGGCACTCCACTATCTCGCCCGCATGCTCGAAGCTGGCGAAGACCCCCGCTTCATCGTCCGGCGGCTGATCATCCTGGCCAGCGAAGACATTGGCAACGCCGACCCGCAAAGCCTTGTGCTGGCTTCCGCAGCCCTTCAGGCCGTCGAGCGCATCGGCATGCCCGAGGGCCGCATCGTGCTGGGGCAGGTGACGACCTACTTGGCCGAGGCACCCAAGAGCAACCGAGCGTATCTGGCGATGGACAAGGCCCTGGCCGACGTCAAGTCCCGCCCCCTCGCACCGATCCCCATGCACCTTCGCAACGCGCCGGTGAAGGCGATGGCCGAGTTGGGCCACGGCGAAGGTTACGTCTATCCCCACGACCAGCCGGGCGCCTGGGCCGACGTCCGCTACCTGCCGGATGCCGAGCTCTCGACGCCCTACTACGAGCCGAGCGAGTTTGGCTACGAAGCCCGCATCCGCGAGCGGCGCGAACGGCGTCGGTGAATCCTAGGTCGGGCGCGGCC
>JACFNW010000431.1 GCA_019454665.1 Fimbriimonadaceae bacterium
CAAGTCCACCAGCGGCGACAGCCACCTGGGCGGCGACGACTTCGACCAGAAGATCGTGGAGTGGCTGGTGGCCGAGTTCAAAAAGGACCAAGGCGTGGACCTGACCAAGGATCGCGCGGCTATGCAGCGGCTTCGCGAGGTCGCCGAGCGCGCCAAGATCGAACTCAGCTCGCAAACCACGGCTCAGATCAACGTGCCCTACATCACCGCGGTGGACAACGAGCCGAAGCATATGGATTACAGCCTGACCAAGGCCCGGTTCGAGGAGCTTTGCGCCGACCTGATGGAGCGCGTCAAGAAGCCGTTCTTCCAAGCGTTGGAAGATGCGGGACTCAAGGCGGGTCAAATAGACGAGATCATCCTCGTGGGCGGCTCGACGCGTATGCCGATGGTTCAGGACCTGGTCAAGCAGATGACGGGCAAGGAGCCCAACCGATCGGTCAATCCGGACGAGGTGGTGGCCGTCGGCGCGGCGATTCAGGCGGGCGTGTTGGGCGGCGAAGTCAAGGACATCGTGCTGCTCGACGTCACGCCTCTCTCGCTGGGCGTCGAGACCCAGGGCGGCATCGCAGACAAGCTCATCGAGCGCAACACCACGATTCCGACCAAGAAGAGCCGCGTTTACACCACGGCTCAGGACAACCAGCCCGAGGTCGAGATCCACATCTTGCAGGGCGAACGGCCGTTGGCGCGCGACAACAAGAGCCTCGGCCGGTTCCACCTGAGCGGCATCCCGCCGGCGCCGGCTCGCGTGCCCCAAATCGAGGTCACGTTCGACATCGACGCAAACGGCATTCTGCACGTCTCGGCGCAAGACAAGGCGACCGGCACCAAGCAGAGCATCACGATCACGGGTTCCGGCAACCTGCAACGAAGCGAGATCGAGAAAATGGTCGCCGAGGCCGAGGCCAACGCCGAAGCCGACCGCATGGCGCAGGAGTTCGCGGAGCTGAAGAACCGGGCCGACCAACTGGCCTACAGCACCGAGAAGGCGCTACGCGAAGCGGGCGACAAGGTGGACGAGGCCGAGCGGACCCGGATCACCGAAAAGATCGGCGCGCTGCGGAAGGAGATCCACGGGGACGACCGCGACGCCCTGCAACAGGCGTTCTCCGATCTGGAAGGCGAATCCCACGAGTTGGCGCGGCGCATGTACGAGGCGACGCAGGCGCAGGAAGCCAACCAGGAGGCGGGCGTCGGCGCAACCGCTGGCGACGACGTGATTGACGCCGAGTTCAAGGAGGACAAGTAAGGGTCTTCACCCATGATTGCCCATCGTCCGGGTCGCCGTTCTGGCGACCCGGACGCCTTCGCATTGGCAGTCAGCGCGGAAACTCGTCGGTCATCAGGATCTGATTCAAGTCCATCCCAAGGTAGTTCCTTGGCTTGAACTCGAAGATGATATGGAAGTCGAAGTTTCCAACGAAGATCACCGCGTCATTCGGGTTGTCCAACTTGCCCACGGCCGTGTTCTTCAGGAAGTAGCGTTTGGTTGCTTCGGGCAGGTCGTTCACGTTGCACTGACCTTGCTCCAAGCCTTTGAATCCGGATTGCTTTCCCAGCCATTCCCTAGCTTTGGTATTGATGATCTCGCGATAACCGCGTCGCATTTCTGCGAGCCGATCGCGTAGTTCTGTCCACAGCTCCGTCGCCCAGATTGCGCGACGCTCTTCCACCAGGGACCGAGATGCAAAAAGGACCGGCTCCAGTGAGGTTCTTCGGGGTTCAGACTTTGGTATGTAGTCCGAGACGATGGTTGGCTTTGCTCGTTCAGCGACATAACCTTCCGATTCTGGGTGCAGTCTCGGACTTTGGTATCCAGGCGCGAACACCCTGATCGGCACGACCGTGAGAGGCTGAGTCGTCTTCTCCGTTTTGACAGACAATCGTGGGAATGGTTCGGCTGCGAACCTGGGTAGTACCTCGGGTTTCGAGCCAGCCATGTACTCGTACGCCTTCAGCAGTTTCGCCTGCAACCGGTCGCGAATCGGTGGCGGAAAGTCGCCAATGTCAAGCGGTTGGCCGATCTCGTATCCCTTCATCAGGTTTGCGACATCAAGAGCAAAGGCCACGTCCCCGTTCGAAAGGTAATCGCGGTGAACCAGAAAAACGGGTCCGTCACCTTTGAGGACGTCGTATCCGTGCTGCTTCGCCACGTCCAGCAGCCGCGACCGCGGGGCGACCTCGACCAGCATTCGAGCGACCTCCGCCTGATCGCTCGATGCAAGCACGAGTGTCTGGACATGTTCACGAGACTCTTGGCCCACAGAGCCCGGCATCAAGGCGATCCCAGCAAGGAGCGTTGCGAGTGTCACGAATCGCCACCGGGATCCTCTTGCCCCGTCCATAGGCGTTTCTCATCTTCCAAAACCCGCGCACTGGACGTTCGCTTGATCCGAACCAAGGGCGAGTTGTTCCGCATGATCTTCCACTGATTCGGGTATTGTGAGTATTCGATCCAATGCTTGTGCGTCCCACCAACCCCAAGGGACAGTGCCGATCCATCTCCTTGGGGACCGATGTATGAGTCAGGATTTTGGTTGTCGCCGAGGGGTGAGTACGGACTGCTCCAAGCGGGACCGTTCGAGCCAGGATTTG
>JACFNW010000432.1 GCA_019454665.1 Fimbriimonadaceae bacterium
AGCATGACGCGACGTCAGTTCATGTTGGGTTCGACGGTTGCGGCCGCTGTGACGGTGGCCCCTCGATTTGTGCACGCTTCGGTGAAGGAAACGCTCAAGGTGGGCTTGATCGGGTGCGGCGGTCGCGGCACCGGCGCCGCCATGGACTGTGCCAACGCCGACCCCTCCGTCGAGATCTGGGCGATGGGCGATCTGTTTCCGGACCGACTCAACGGCTCGCGCAACCAGCTTCGCGACAACCTGAAGGAGCGCTACAGAGTCGCCGACGACCATGCGTTCAGCGGTTGGGACGCCTTTGAGAAGGTGGCCAAGACGGATGTGGACATCATCATTCTGGCCACGCCTCCCGGCTTCCGCCCCGCACACCTTGCCGCCGCCATCGCCGCCGGCAAGCACGTGTTCATGGAGAAGCCCGTGGCTGTGGACGCCCCCGGCATCCACTCGGTGTACGAGTCGGCAGACTCGGCCACCAAGAAGGGCCTGTGCATCGTCGCCGGCACGCAGCGCCGCCACGACCTCGCCTACCGCGAGTGTATGAACCGCATCCACGATGGCCAAATGGGCGACGTGGTGGCCTCCTATGCCTATTGGAACCAGGGCGGCCTGTGGATGAACCCGCGCCAGCCCAACTGGACCGACATGGAGTGGCAGCTCCGCAACTGGCTCTACTTCTCCTGGCTCTCGGGCGACCACATCGTGGAGCAGCACGTCCACAACATTGACGTGTGCAATTGGGCGATGAACGCGCACCCGGTGAAGGCGATCAGCCTTGCGGGACGCCAATGCCGCACGGACCCCGCGTACGGCCACATCTTCGACCACTTCGCCACCGAGTTCGAGTATGCGAACGGCGCCAAGATGATCTCGATGTGCCGCCAGATTGACGGCACGGCCTCTCGCGTGTCCGAGTCCATCATCGGCACCAAGGGCACGTCGAACGCCAACACGCGCATCGTCGGCGAGAAAGCCTGGCGGTACGAAGGCGAGCGGCCGAACCCGTATGTGCAGGAGCACCGCCACCTGATCGAAGCGATCAAGTCGGGCAAGCCGATCAACGAGGGACGCCAGGTTGCCGACGCCACGTTCACGGCGATCCTCGGGCGGATGGCCGCTTAC
Source organism: Fimbriimonadaceae bacterium (assembly GCA_019454665.1). Lineage (GTDB taxonomy): Bacteria > Armatimonadota > Fimbriimonadia > Fimbriimonadales > Fimbriimonadaceae > UBA2387. The sequence continues at coordinate 1,117 of JACFNW010000432.1, forward strand.
ACAGGCCTCGAAGTGACGTGGGACCAGGGCCTCGCCTCGAAGGAAGTGCTCGCGCCGAAGGTGCTGCAGTTCGGCGAAGTGCCCGTAGCCGAAGTCGCCCACCCCGGGCAGACCAAGCTGATCTGACCCACGGATGTTTTGCGGGGGCATGCTCCGTCATGCCCCCGCATGCCTGTGGGACCCGACGGAGCGGGGTCCCCTCCAAGACCGGCTCAGTGACCGGAATCGTGCTTCTCGGGCCGCTCGCCGGGATGATCCGTGACGTGCGGGTAGTCCGGGACGACCTTCGATTCCTCGCCGTACCAGCCCTTCACCGGTTCCCAACTGCGCGTCGCGTAGTCGCAGAACATGATGAAGAACAGCAGGAACCAAACGAACCCGCCGATCGCGTACAGCTTGACCAGACCCGAACTCCGGCGGACGGCCATGAAGACCGCGATGACCAGGGTCGCCTTCAGGATGGCGATCGTCATCGCGATGATATTGTTCACGATCGAATGACCGAAGTTCATCTGGGCCGCCGCTATGGTGGCGATCATGAGGATCGTCAGCGCGCCAAACGTGGCGATGTAGGTCCCCACGGAGTCGACGTGGTGGTTGGCTGCGTGGTCGTTCGAGTGGCTCATGGGTGGGGGATGAGATAGAACAGGGGGTACAGGAAGATCCAGACCAGGTCGACGAAGTGCCAGTACAGGCCGCACATTTCCGTCGGCATGTAGTCCTCGGTGACGATCGGCTTGCGGAAGAACCACATCAGCCAAAGGATGCCGAAGACGATCAATCCGACCGCGACGTGGATGCCGTGCAGACCCGTCATCGCGAAGTACAGGCCGAAGAACATCTGGGCGACGCCCGGGTTGGCCTCGCCCTGATAGAAGAACGACGGCCCAGGCACCAGGTGGTGTTCCCACTTCAGCGCGTACTCGACGTACTTGATGCCGAGGAAGACCAGACAACAGAGCAAGACACCGCCCAGCCACAGAAGGACGCCTTTGCGGTCCTTGAGTTGGGCCGCGCGCACGCCCATCGCGGCGAAGAAGCTCGAGAGCAGCAGGTTGAACGTGTTGAAACCGGCCAGCTTCCAGTCGAGCTCGTTGTGCGCGAAGTACCAGTCCATCGGGTACTGCCAGCGCATGAGCGTGTAGGTGAGGAAGAGCGCTCCGAAGAACATCACTTCCTGAACCAAGAACGCCCACATACCGACGAGATAGGTCTCGTTCTGCTGGTCCAGGTCTTCGAACTGGTGGTGCAGCGGACCGTGGTGATCGTGGGAATGCGCGTGTTCAGCAGCGATGGCAGCCATTAGCCGGTCACCTCCTCGATGAGCTCCTGACGGTGCTCGAACTCCTCTTCAGCCTTCTCGGCATCGTAGGTGTAGACCTCCTTGGTCACGATGGGCATTTCGACGAAGTTGGTCGTCGGAGGCGGAGACGAGGTCTCCCACTCCAATCCGCTTGCGCCCCACG
>JACFNW010000433.1 GCA_019454665.1 Fimbriimonadaceae bacterium
GGCGAGCGTCGGGCTCACGGGCAGTGCGGGCATGGGCGGAAGCGGTCGGCCGTACTCGTCCGTTCGCACGTACGGGTTGGCGGGCGAAAGCTCGAACCCGTTGGCCTTCGATGTGGCCAGCATGGGATCGTACACCAACCCGAGGTTGGGCACATACCGCCGTCCGTTCGCTTGGTACCACGACGGCACGTGGGAAGCCGGAATCGAGACGTTGCTCGCGCCGAGTTTCTCGGGAATCCAGCCCCACTTCTGAAGCCATTGCGCCTGCTGGCTCATCGGCGCGGGCAGGTTCTCCGAGATCGCGCCGACCACGGTCACGCGCACATCTATCGGCTCCCCGTAGAACGGGGCCTCGGGCAGCGTGCCGAAGTTGCGGTACCGGTTGAGTCTGGCTTCGATGCGCGACGCTTCCGTCGTGCCTTCGTCGTACAGGTCCCGTCGGTCGTTGGGGTTCGGGTTGAACCACTTGCCGGGGATCACGAAGAAGCAGCCCTGCTCGGCGTAGATGGTCGCCTCCACCCGCACGTCGTGCGGCACGATGGCGGCGCGCGCGATCAGGTAGTCCTTGACGGGGTCCGAGCCGATCGTCCTCGCACCGACCGAGAACAGGTTCCCTTCGTGCGGCCGAATCGTGTAGGCGGAAGGCGCGATCGGAACGAACGGCAACGGAAAGCCGATCGTCTCGAACCGGGGATACACCTGCACATCCGGGAAGCCCAAGCCGTAGATCGGCGCGGGTCCGGGCGGGAACAGGCCGCCGACGTAGTTCGGCTCGATGGTGCCGCCGCTCGGCGTCGGCAGGCCGAACACGCCTTCAGCGGCCGACGCGCCGCCCGGCGTGCCGCCAAGGAAGCGCGAGCGGTAGAAGAAGTACGTCGGGTCCGGCAAGCCAGGGTTGATGTCCAACGAAAGGAACGCCGGGCCGCCCGAGTCCGCCGAGTGGCTGAGCAGCAGCGCCGGGGTCATCGTGAGCGAAGGGTTGTCCGCCGCGCGATACAGAGAGCTGTACGTCTGCCAGTTCGAGGGTACGTTGCCCGAAGCCGGGTCGAGGAGCACTTCGGCGCCGAACACCAGACCCGTTCCGGGGTTGAGCACCACGGGGTTGAGGGGCAACGCGCCTTCGACTTCCTCGCGGGTCTGCAGGGCACCGACCATCGGGGCGAAGAACTGGGTGGTGTTGAGCGCGACGTAGTCCCGGGCCAACAAGGCCAAGGCCGAGCGGCTGGGCCGGTTCAGGCGTCCGCCGGCGGAGTCGGTCACGCCCTTGACGATGCTGCCGTCCACGTAGATCGTGGCCTTGCTCGCCAGCGTGAGTTGGATGTCGGTGGGGATGACGCCGCGCACGCGGACGTTGCCCTCGAACAGCAGGACGCCGTTGAACGGCTGGCCCCGCGAGAAGTCCACCGCCGCCTGGTCAATGTCCACGCCCGGCGTCAGCGAGTTCACGATGTACGGTTGGCCGCCGACGTCGCCGATGCGGTAGCGGATGGCCTGCAGGTTGGTGTTGTCGCCGGTGGGCGTCTTCCAGAACCGCTCTTCTTCGGGGCCGCGCGGGTCGCGCGCCACCACGAACCCGTTCGGCAGCAGCATGACCTGCGCCGCTCTCGGGATGTAGTAGTTGCCCTGCCAACCCGAGTTGGGCTGGTCGTTGTTCGGGTTGAGCCAGTCGTTGACCAGCGATTCGTCCGCGCCCGCTTGCTCGCGACCCTTTCGAGTGGAGCGCATCTGCCGGTCGGAAGCGTTGTCCACGTACACGCCTCGGCCGTGACCGTAGCGTCCCGCGACGCCGGGTCCGCTCTCGCGGGTGAGCAGGTCGTAGCGCGTCAGGCCCGTGTCGGCGTTCTCGACGAACAGGCGCGGGGGCTCTTTGCGGCCGATGCCTCGGGCAAAGCCTTGCGCGTCGGGCCGGGCGATGCCGTCCTTGACCGCGCCGCCGACCGTCGAGAAGTTGCCGCTGCGGCTGTCCAAGCTGGGCGCCGTCGTGTTGGAAAGCGACGTGCCGACGGTCTGCCACGAGCCATCGAACCGCGCGTTCCTGAGGGTCAGTTGCGCATCGTCGTCCGCGCCGCGGATCGTGCCCGCGACGAGCAACGACTCGCCCAGCGTCAGGTTCAGGTTGAACACGGCCTCGCCGTGGACGAGCAGGTCGCCGTTCACGTAGGTGGATGCGCCGAACGGCACGTCGGGGGTGAGCAGACCGGGGTTGCCCATGTTCGGCATGCGGCCGGTGGTGCCGTACTGGACGGGCACCTCGACCGGAGCGCCGTCGAACGTCGCGCCGACGCCGGCGGGGAAGCCGATCTCGATCGGGCTCGACACGTCGTTGACGTTCGTCACGAACCTGGCTTGCTCGATGATGCCGATGGACGCGAACGCCGTCGTCTTGTTCGAGTTGACGATCTGTCCGTCGCGGTTCTTGAGGGTCGCCAGCGCAACTCGGAACGCGGCGGCGTCGGCGAAGTTGCGGAAGCGCACGGCCTCGCCGCGCGGGAGCGTGGTGGGGTCGTTCAGGTTGACCTGGCCCGGTCGGCCCACGGCTTCGATGATCAGGTAGTGGCGCGCCTTGGCGGGATCGCGGA
>JACFNW010000434.1 GCA_019454665.1 Fimbriimonadaceae bacterium
GTTCGTCTCGACCGAACGCAGGTCCGAGCCCTCCACGACGAAGGCGACGACCTCCTTGAGCCGAAACACGCCCTCGGTGTACACCCCGCTCTTGGCGCTGAGAATCCACGTCTCGCCTGCCTTAGGCCGCTCGAACAGCACGAGGTCGCTGAGCGCAACGGCATTGCCGGGCTGGCGGGCGACCGAGCCGATGTAGGCGATGCCGTTGCGCAGCGAGATGGTGACGTTGGGCTGGAAGTCCGGCGCAAGGCTGAGGAGCGTCGTTTGACTGATCAGCTTTCGGCTCTCGAGTTCGGCGGCGGGCGTCACCCGCTCCACGATGTAGTAGTTCCCCACGCCGACAGCCGCCCCGAACAGGGCGATCGGAACCAGCACTCGCCGAATCGGGATGCCTGCGGCGCGAAGGGCTGTCAGCTCCGACTCGCGCACCAAACGCGACATGGCGAGCGATGCGCCGAGCGACACGCCGATCGGCAAGGTGAGGTTGAGGAACGCGGGACTCTTGTAGAGAATGAGCTGCAGAATGGCAAGCGGCGGCACGTTGTCGGGGTTGAACGTCTTGAGGATTGCGATCAGTTCGTTGGCTTGGAACATGAACACAACCGCCACGGTGCCCGTGATGAACGGCGTCACCATCTCCTTGACGACGTAGCGGTCCAAACGCTTCACTGGGCCCGCGCTCCCGCCTTCGCAAGGATGATCGTCCGCAAAACAGCCGCGACGCCTACGACCAGCATGCCCCCGATGGCCACAACGGCCCAGGCGGGAGGCAGCACCGAGGCCGCCGGAATGCCGAGAAACGCCGCGATCACGGCGACCCAGACGCCCGCCAGATTGCGGCCCGCACGGCCCCCGGGGTTGCGAACGTGAGCGATGTAGACGGATTCGCCACACCGAGGACAGTGCAGATGCTCCGGCCCGTTGGGTTGCCCACAGCTGGGACACCGGACCTCGGCGACCGGCGCGTAGGCCCTGGCCATCCGTTCCCACTGGCGCAGGGCGCGGAACTCATCCCCATGCACCGTGGGGTTTTGGCCCTGAAGCGTCTCTCTGCCGACGGCGACCGCGTGGGGCACGAACCCGCGCGAAACCAACGCCTCGGCAATCCTCATGCGGGCGAGGAGGTTGTCGGGGAAAGCCGTCAGGTTGGCGTAGGCCCGCGCCATTTCATCCTCGTCCTGCAGGCGACGCTGCCGACGTTCGAGGCGGGCCGAGGCGACCGGATAGCCCAGCACCGTGAGCGTGATCGCCGCGAACATCCCGATGCGAGCCCAAGGTTGTTCCTGGACGATCGTAAGGAAGCCCAGAAACGGCCCAAGGATGGAAGCCAACAGTCCGGTGGTGCCGTCCATGTCGCCCACCACCGTCGCGTGAACGGTCTTGAGCGTCCAGACGGTGACCGGAATCCACACCAGCACCCAAACCGCCGCCGAGAGCAACTCCATTAGGGGCCCGACGCCTCCGTCTTCGTGGACTTGGTGCCGCTGGCCAGACGCTTGATGTTGGGCACGTGCCGCACCCAAACGAACACGGCCAAGGCGGCATAGAAACCGTTCAGGAGCGGCCCGGACGCATACAGGAACGAGAAGCCGAACACGGCGACCGCCGCGCACAGGCTCCCCAAGCTGATGTAGCGCCAAATCCAGACCACCACGATGAACAGTCCGAACGAGGACAGAGCCACCAGCGGGTCGCTGGCCAGAATCGCCCCGAGCGCCGTGCTGATTCCCTTGCCTCCTTTGAACTTGAGGAATGGGGAGAGGCAGTGGCCCGCAATCGCCGCGATGCCGGCCAGTGCCGAGAGTTCGACGACGCTCAACGAGTAGTCCCCCAGCGCCACGGGAAGAATGGACGGCGCAAGCAAGCGCCCGACGACGGCCGGGATCACGCCCTTGAGCACATCGGCGAAGAACACGATCAGTCCCCACTTGGTGCCGAGCGCTCGCTTGACGTTCGTCGCCCCGATGTTGCCGCTGCCCACCTTCATCAGGTCGATGCCCTTGGCACGCGCGACAATGACCCCGATCGGGATCGCGCCAACCATGTAGCCAAAGAGAATCAGTCCTGCGAGCATTGCTTCCGCCTAGGCGCCGAGGCGCTCCAGCCCACCCACGTAGATCGAGCGGACCTGACCGATCACGCGCTCGTGATGCGCCAAGAACGCGTTGGGATCGTCGAATCCTTCCAAGCGGGCGAGACGCTCCAGTTTATCTGGGTTCTCGGGGATCAGGTCCGTTTCGAAGCCGAGCAATTGCAGCCGCGTGCGCAACCTCAACAAGTAGCGAAGAGCTGCAAGGAGGGCCTCGCTCTCGACCGCATTGATCAGTTGCGCCCGGGCCAACTCGCGAATGCGGTCCTCCGTCGCCACGTGAAGTCCGGCCCGCGAGGCCGTGGGGTAGCGCATCTGGTGCAGCTGCACGAACCACTCGATGTCGCCGAGCCCGCCAAACCCCAGCTTGACATGCCGGTGGAACTGGGTGGGCAACACGCGCTCGGTCTCGATGCGCCGCTTCATGGCGACCAACTCCTGCAACCTTTCGGGCGTGAGCGGGACGGCGTAGCTCGCCTTG
>JACFNW010000435.1 GCA_019454665.1 Fimbriimonadaceae bacterium
AAGGCACCCTTCCAGACGACCATCAAGGTCGTCGTCAATCCCTGACGGCGCGACGCCGTCGGGTTACGAGCCCTCCTCGCCCTTTTGCGGGCCGGGAGGGTTCGATGCGTTTTGCGGCCAGAATGTTGGGCTATGGACCCCGTCGAAGCCCTTGAACACGTGCGTCAATCTTGCCTCTCGCATGAGGGCGCTTACGAGAAAACGAGTCATGGCAGCCCGTGCTTCTTTGTCGAGAAGGGTCGGCAGTTCGCCGCCTTTGTGGACAACCACCACGGCGACGGACGGTTGGCTCTGTGGTTGCGGGCGGCTCCGGGTGTGCAGGAAGCGTTGATCGAGGAAGATGCCGAGGCGTACTTCCGCCCGCCCTACGTCGGCCCGAGCGGCTGGGTGGGCGTTCGGCTGGATCGGGGGTTGGCATGGGAGACGGTGGCGGCGCTCATCGAGGAGGCCTATACGCTCGGGTGCCCGGGGAGGCGGTAGCCTCGGTTGGCGGTCCTTGGGATGGGACGAGGAAGTTGGACTGGCACGGTCTGCCGGGCAGTTGCGTTCTTGGTGTGCGGATCGTGGTCGGGCCCGGTCAGACCGTGGCACCCAAGTTCGAGGAGTTGGCGGTCGGCGGGAATCCCGAACCCTGTCGAGGTTTGGGGCTCCCTCCCCCTGCCCCCTCCCTCAGACACGGTCATTCCGAGGGAGGGGGGGGTGGCGCTTGTGGATTCAGGGCATCCAGTGGCCCAGTTTGTCGCGTTTGGTCTCCAGATACCGCTTGCGGGCATCCGAGGGCTCGGCGATCAGCGGGACGTGCTCGACGATCTCCAGCCCATAACCGGTCAGACCGGCCACTTTTGCGGGGTTGTTGGTCATCAGGCGCAGCCGCCGCAAGCCTAGATCGGCCAGTACTTGCGCGCCCAGCCCGTAGTCGCGCAGGTCCGCCTTGAACCCGAGCGCCTGGTTGGCCTCGACCGTATCCAAGCCCTCGTCTTGCAGCGAATAGGCGCGCAGCTTGTTGAGGATGCCGATGCCGCGCCCTTCCTGGGCGATGTAGAGCACGACGCCGCGCCCTTCGGCTTCGATGGTCTGGAGCGCCATGGCCAGTTGATCGCCGCAATCGCAACGCAGCGAGCCCAAGATGTCGCCCGTCAGGCAGCTCGAGTGGACGCGCACCAGCACGGGGTCGTCGGTGCAAACGTCGCCCTTGACGATCGCCAGATACGGCGCGGATTCCACCTGCGGCTCGTAGGCGTGAATCTGGAACACCCCGTACTTCGTGGGGAACTGGATCGGCCCCGCGATCCGCTCGACCAGCTTCTCGGTCTTGCGCCGATAGGCGATGAGGTCGGAGATCGTGATGAGCTTGAGGCCGTGCTCGCGGGCGAACGGCACCAGGCCGTCCATGCGCATCATCGTGCCGTCTTCGGAGAGGATTTCGCACAGCACGCCGACGGGCTTGAAGCCCGCCAACCGACACAGGTCCACCGTGGCTTCGGTGTGGCCGGCTCGGCGCAGGACGCCGCCGTCTTCTGCGCGCAAGGGGATGACATGGCCGGGTCGGGCGAGGTGCTCGGGCTTGGAGTCGTCGTCGCAGAACAAGGCGACGGTCTTGGCCCGGTCGAACGCGGAAACGCCGGTGGTGCAGCCTTCGATGGCGTCCACCGTCTCGCCCATGGCGGTGCCGTGTCGGCTCGTGTTGTTCTTGGTCATCATGGGGATGGCCAATCGGTCGAGCACCTCGGGAGTGGTTGGGATGCAGGGGACGCCGCGACCGAACTTGAGCATGAAGTTCATGGCTTCGGGCGTGCACGTTTCGCCCGGCATGATCAAGTCGCCTTCGTTCTCGCGGTCGGGGTCGTCCACCACCACGACCATCTTGCCGGCTTTCAGGTCTTCGATCGCCTCCGGAATCGTCGCAAAGTCCATATGGGACGATTCTACGGGATTGGGAGCCATTGCGCTCGGGACGTGGCCAAAAACGGTTCGCCCCCAGAGCACGGCCGTTCCATTCCGGGAGGCGCGAGCCATCTTGTCCGCTTCGACACCTTGGTCGCCTTCGTCGCCCAAGCGCTCAGCGTGACGGGGGCCAAACCTGCGCCGAACACGAACCAAACCTCAGCCCAGCCGTAGCCCAACGCTCCGCTTCTTGGTAGACTATCCTCAACGTGTTTCTCGCGAAGCACGACCAAGGAGCAACCGTGCCCGCAGACAAGAGCGCACCCCAGGACAAGAACCTCGCCGAACGCGAACGCCAACTCGAAGCCGCCGTCAGCCAGATCGAACGCACGTTCGGCAAGGGGGCCATCATGCGGCTTGGGACGGGTGAGCGGGCCACGGTCGAAGCCATACCGACCGGCTCCCTCAGCCTCGACTTGGCGCTTGGCGTGGGCGGCGTGCCGCGCGGCCGCATCACCGAAATCTACGGCGCGGAGAGCAGCGGCAAGACGACGCTCGCCCTTCAGGTCATCGCCGAGGCGCAGCGGCGCGGCGGGCTCGCCCTGTTCATCGACGCCGAGCACGCGCTCGACACCGAGTACGCCCGCGCGCTGGGTGTCGACATTGACCGGCTCTACAT
>JACFNW010000436.1 GCA_019454665.1 Fimbriimonadaceae bacterium
ACTTCTCGACCAGGTGCGCCAGGTCCTCGGGCGACATGAAGGGCGCCATCGCGACCAGAATGCCGGGGTCGTCCAAGTCGTCCTCGTCTCGCTTGTGCCGATGATGGTGTCCGCCTTCGTCGCCTTCGTCGAGGCAACTCGCGAGCATGCGGCTTTCGACGCCGATCGAGCTCCACCCCGCGCTGGGCGGGAGTTCGGTGAACACATCGGCCGGGAGCACGCCTTCGCGCACGGCCCAAGCGAGAATCGAGTTGTAGCGTCGCACGGCATCGGCTTCGCCGCCGCCGAGCGCACCAGTCAGCGAGGCGTGCTCCGCCATCGAGGCGAGTTCTTGCAGCATGCGCCGCATACGGATCGAGTGAGTGTCGGTCATGGGTTTGTTCCTTCTTCGTGCAGGGCTCGGAGCCGCTTGCGTCCCTCGTGCATGCGCCATTTGATCGTCGAGACGGGCACGCCGACGAATTCGGCGATGCGCGTCAGGCTCCAATCCTCTTCGCACTGCAGCGCGATCGGGGTCGCCAACTCTTCCGGAAGCTCCCGCAATCGGGAGATCAAAGACTCGGCTTCCATGCGTTGGATCGCGTCGTCCTCGACCCCGCGAATGGCCTTCGAGGATTCGAGCACCGCCTGGTCAATGGCGCTTTGAAGTCGGCTTCGGTCGGCGGAGTCGCGCCGGCCGCCGTCCACGCACACCTGCCGCGCGATGGCGTACAGCCAGGGCGCGAACCGGTCTGGGTCCTGCAACATGCGCAGATGTCGAAACGCCTTGAGGAACGCTTCCTGCACGGCGTCTTCGGCCATCTCTCTGCCTGAAACGTGCCGCATCGCGATGGCGAGAACGGCGCGCCGGTACCGGGCGACCAACGCGTCGTAGGCGTCGAGTCGCCCGCACTGGGCCAACCGAACGAGGCTTCCGTCGTCGTTCGGTGGTGCGGTCTCGTTCGTCATGGCGGCTCTTGGTCCTGCAACCCTCAAGAACGGAGCTGCGCGGGTTTGGTTAGTGCGAGTGATGATTTCCCGCAAGTCTGCCGATGTTTGGGTTGGCTCCGGCAGGTACGAAGCCCTTAGAGCACCATGAATCCGACCGCCACCCCGGAACGACGCGACCAGGACCGCTACGCCGTATTGGAGTATGCGATTCTGCGCACGAACAGCGAGGAGCAGACGACCGTCCTGCAAGACATCGCGCTGGGCGGGGTCCGTTGCGCCACGCGGAGGTACTACCGGATGGGCGAGAGGTGCGAGCTGGTGGTCGCGCGGGGAGACGGCTCGACCGTGGCTCTACCCATCGAAATCCGATACAGCGCCAACCGCGGAGACCGTCTGTTCATCACCGGCCTGCGGTTCATTCCGCAGACCGCGAGCGAGCGGCGCGACGTCGCGGAATTCGTCCACGACGCGTTCCGACGGCACTACGCCGCCGCCTGAGTTCGCATAATGGGGCCGTGCCCCAACGGATCACTTTCTTCGGCGCCGCTCGAACCGTCACCGGTTCGCGCCACCTGATCGAACACAACGGCCGCCGCATTCTCGTGGATTGCGGCCTCTACCAAGGCCCACGCGAACTTCGCGAGCGCAACTGGGCCGAGTTCGACTTCGACCCCGCCAAGCTCGACGCCGTCATCCTGACGCACGCCCACATGGACCACATCGGTCTGATTCCGCGCTTGGTCCGGGAAGGCTACCGGGGCCCGTTCTACGCGACGCGAGCCACGTGCGCCCTCGCGCGCATCAGCCTGCCAGATTCGGCGCGCATCCAAGAAGAAGATGCCCGCAACGCCAACAAGCACGGCTGGAGCCGCCACAAGCCGGCCCTGCCCCTCTACACCGAGAAGGAGGCGTACGCCGCGCTCAAGCAGTTGGAGCCGCTGCGGTACCACGAGTTCACCGACCTGCCAGGCGGCGGGACGTGGCGGTTCCTGCCCGCCGGCCACATCCTGGGCTCGGCGTTCGCAGAGGTCTACTTCGCCAACGGCGAGCGGATTCTGATGTCGGGCGACCTGGGCCGACACAACCGACCCATCCTCAAGGACCCGACCCGCGTGGATTACGCGGAGTACCTGGTGGTGGAGAGCACCTACGGCGACCGGGACCACCCGGTCGAGGACCCCGCCGAAGTGTTGGAACGCCTGCTGAACGACCAATGGCAACGCGGCGGTGCGCTACTGGTGCCGAGCTTCGCCATCGGCCGCACGCAGGAGCTGCTGTACCACATCCGCCAACTGCAGGACGCGAGCAGGGTGCCCCGCATCCCGATCTACGTGGACAGCCCGATGGCCTCCGCGACCACGTTGCTCACGTTCCAGTTCGACGAGGAACTCGATCAGGACGCGCGCATCTCGCTGGTGGACGACCCGAGCCCGATCCGCCCCCACGTGTTCGAAATGGTCCGAGACCGATCCCAATCCAAGGCGCTCAACTCGCACAAAGGGCCGCTGGTCATCATCGCGGGGAGCGGCATGTGCAACGGCGGACGCATCGTCCACCACCTGCTCAACCGTCTGGACGACCCGAGAACGACCGTGCTCGTCACGGGGTTCCAAGCCAAAGGCACAC
>JACFNW010000437.1 GCA_019454665.1 Fimbriimonadaceae bacterium
TCGTCGACGTACCTCGTCGGGGAGGCGAGCTTCGTCGGCTGCCACCAGTTCGACTTCGTCAACCGTCTCCCCATCCTGGACCTCGCAGCCCCCGGTGCAACGCTCCTGCTGAACAGCCCCTATGGCGCGGGCACTTGGGACAAGCTCCCGAGGCCCGTCCAAGAGACGATCATCTCCCTGGGGCTGTCCGTTTACGCGATCGACGCCAACACGGTCGCGCGAGACACGGGCATGGGCAACCGCACCAACACGATCATGCAGACGTGCTTCTTCGCGATCTCGGGAGTCATGCCCCGCGAAGAGGCCATCGCCAGCATCAAGAAGGCGATCAAGAAGACCTACGGCCGCAAGGGCGAGGACGTGGTCGCACGCAACTGGCAGGCCGTGGACCACACGCTCGCCAACCTGCACCGCATCGAGGTGCCTGCCGCGGCGACGAGCCGGTTGGAACTGCGTCCTTCGGTTCCCGAACAATCTCCCGCGTTTGTGCGCGGCTTCGTCGGACGCATTCTGCAGGGGCGAGGCGACCTGATTCCGGTCAGCCAAGTGCCCACGGACGGCACCTACCCTAGCGCCACGTCGCGTTGGGAGAAGCGCAACATCGCCGACAAGGTGCCCATTTGGGACCCGGCGGCATGCGTCCAGTGTGGCAACTGCGCGTTCGTGTGCCCTCACTCGGCGATCCGGGCCAAGCTGTTCCACACCTCCCTGCTCGACGATGCGCCTGCTGGATTCAAACACGCCCCGATTGACGCCCGAGGCTTCCCAGAAACGCGCTATGCGCTCCAGGTCTACGGCGAGGACTGCACGGGCTGCGGGCTGTGCGTCGAGGCGTGCCCCGTCCGCAACGACGACCGCCGCGCGATCAACATGGCGACCAAGGAAGAGGGCCTGAGCGAGAGCACCCCATTCCTCGGCTTCTATGAAGCGCTGCCCGTCAACGACCGGGCCTCGGTGGACTTCTCGACCGTTCGCGGCACCCAGTTCCTCGAGCCCACGTTCGAGTTCTCGGGCGCGTGTGCGGGCTGCGGCGAGACGCCGTACCTCAAGTTGCTCTCCCAACTATTCGGAGACCGAATGATCGTCGCGAACGCGACTGGTTGCTCTTCGATCTATGGCGGCAACCTGCCCACGACGCCTTGGTCCGTGAACCACGAGGGGCGTGGACCGGCTTGGGCGAACTCGCTGTTCGAGGACAACGCCGAGTTCGGCCTGGGCATGCGGCTGGCCGCCGACCGCCACTTGGCCGAAGCGAGCGCACTCCTGGCCGAGTTGGAAGCCGACCTGGGCAAGGACCTGGTCGCCGATATCGTTCGGTCCCCTCAGGTTCTGGAAAGCGACATCCGACGCCAGCGCGCCCGCGGCGCCAAGCTCACAACCAAGCTAGAAGGCCTCGACTCGCCCGCAGCCACGCGGCTGCGGAGCATCGCCGACCACCTGACCCGTCGCAGCGTGTGGATCGTGGGCGGAGACGGTTGGGCATACGACATCGGCTCGGCGGGCCTCGACCACGTGCTCGCCTCCGGGCGCGATGTGAACATCTTGGTGCTGGACACCGAGGTCTACTCCAACACGGGCGGCCAGGCGTCCAAGTCCACGCCGCTGGCGGCGGTGGCCAAGTTCGCGAACGCGGGCAAGGCCGTCGGCAAGAAGGACATCGCCCTGCAGGCCATCGCCTACGGCAACGTGTACGTGGCCCGCATCGCGATGGGCGCAAACCCGCAGCAAACGCTTCAAGCGCTGCGCGAGGCAGACGCCTACCCCGGCACGTCGCTCATCATCGCCTACAGCCACTGCATCGCGCACGGCATCGAGATGGACCAAGGCTTGCGGCAGCAGCAGTTGGCCGTCCAAACGGGCTACTGGCCGCTCATACGCTACAACCCGGTGCTGAAGGAACAGGGCCACCCAGCATTCCTTCTTGACTCGCCGCGCGCCTCGCACGCGTTCTCGGACTATGCGCAGAACGAACTCCGCTACCGTGCGCTGTGGCAGACCAACCCGGACAACGCGGACGCCCTGATGGCCCGCGCCGAAGAGGCGATCGAGAAGCGCTGGCGGCTGTACGAACAGATGGCCATGGTGCACTAGACGGCTTACTGTTGGCGGTTTGCGGTCTTGTACAACAACTGTACTGCGCGTAGTGTTGCTACGAACGCCTGCTGAACCCTAGCCGAGCCTCAGCCCAACCCCAGCCGAACGCAATGCCATCGAGCAAGGACTTTTTGCACGTTGCGGCGAATACTCGGTGGCGTGAACCCAGCCGTCCTCGCAGCCGCCCTCCTCCCCGCGCTCGCCGCCCCGCAAGCGGCCGGCCACGCCACGCGCAACGTCCAGGGCTGGACCGTCCACATCGCCCCCGCCCTGCTCGAACGCCAAGCCGAGGCCACCGAAAAGGCGCTCGGGCTGCTGACCGTTCAACTCAAGGAGGTCGAGGCCAAGGTGCCCGCAGGGGCCGTCGCCAAGCTGCGCCAGGTCGCCCTCTGGTTCTCGCCCGAATACCCCGGCACGGGGCCCAAGGCCGAATACCACCCCGGCGCCGGGTGGCTGCGCGAC
>JACFNW010000438.1 GCA_019454665.1 Fimbriimonadaceae bacterium
GGGCATGGTGAGCCAACACTACAGCATCATTCCCGAGATCACGTGCCTGGAGAACCTGATGCTGGGGGCAGAGCCCGGATTCGTCGTGTCGCCCAAAGCGGCCACCGAACGCGCCGAAACGATCGCCCAACGCATGGGATTCCAGTTCGACTGGAGGGCTCGGGCCGACACGCTGAGCCCCGGCGGCGCGCAGAAGCTGGAAATCCTCAAGCTGCTTTGGCGGCGCTCGCGCATCTTGGTCCTGGACGAGCCGACGGCCATGCTCTCGCCCGACGATGCCGACGCCCTCTATGCCAGCCTGCGTCAGCTGGCGCAAGACGGCGCGACGGTGCTGGTGGTCACGCACCGAACGCGCGAAGTCGTCGCCCACTGCGACCGAGCCACTGTGTTGCGGGGCGGACGGTTGGTGACTTCGCTCGACGTCAAGGACGCCGACGCCTCTTCGCTGGCGCAGTTCATCATCGGGCATCCGTTGGCCGAACTCGCACCCCGACCAGCATCTCACCCCAGCGGACCCGGCATGGCCCTGAAGGACGTCTGGGTCAAAGGCGACCGGGGCGACGACGCCGTTCGGGGTGTCAGCCTGCGGCTCGAACCTGGGGAGGTTGTCGGCCTCGCCGGCGTGGATGGCAGCGGACAACGCGAGCTGTTTCAGGCTCTGGTTGGCGTTCGCAAGATCGAGCGGGGCGACGTGAATGTGGGCGAGCGCCCTCTTGCCCAGACGCCTTCGGCCCGACGCCTCGAAGCGGGCATCCGCCTGATCCCCGAAGACCGCCACCTGGAGGGCGTCATCGAACGCTGGTCTCTCGAGGCCAACGCCATGCTAGGGCTGCAGCGGCGGGCCGAGATGCGAAGCGGACCGTGGGTGGCGACCGGTGCCCGGCGTGCCCTGGCCGAGGAGGTGGTAGCCAAGTTCGACACGAGGTTCGGCAAGCTCTCCGACCCCATCGCCAGCCTTTCAGGCGGCAACCAGCAGCGGCTCGTCGCGGCCCGCGCATTGGCTCGGGATGCCCAGGTCATTCTCGCTTTCCAGCCCGCACGCGGGCTTGATTTGGATTCGACCCAACGCGTCTACAAAGCCATTCGCGAGGCTTGCGACGCCGGGGCTTGCGCCTTGGTGGTCAGCTTCGATTTGGACGAACTGCTCGAATACTGCGACCGGGTAACGGCCATCTTCTCGGGAGGGCTCCGCTCGCCCGAGCAAGGCTCCGAGCGGGATCGTTACGCCATCGGGCGGCTGATGGTGGGGGCGGACGCTTGACCAAGACGTTTGCCGGGTGGCGGTTGATCGCCCTCTACGCGGGCCTGGCGCTCATCGTCGTCCTGCTGTTGCTGGGCTCGGGGGTTCACCCTGCGGTGGCGGGCGGCCGCCTCTGGGAGGGCGCGTTCGGCTCCCCACAAGCGTGGCGCGGCACGTTGCGCCAGATGATGCCGCTGCTCTTTGCGGGGTTGAGCGTGTTCATCGGCCTAAGGGCCGGCCTGTTCAACATCGGCGCGGAGGGGCAATTGCTGGTCGGCGCGTTGGCCACAGCTACGACGGCGCTTGCCGTCCAGGGCCCGCTGGGGATGGTGCTCGGACTCGTCGTCGGCGCTCTGGCCGGAGCTGTCTGGACGCTTCCCGCAGGCCTGATCAAGGCCTATCGCGGTGGACACGAGGTCATCACCACGATCATGCTCAACAACATCGCGCTCTTGGGGACCGGCGCGTTGGTCGCGGGGCCGCTCAAAGCGCCCGAGAAGCAGATGCCCACCACGCCGATGCTTGAGACCCAAACCCGAATGCCGAGTCTCCTGCGGCTGGACGGCACCAACGGCGCCGTGTGGACACTCGGGTCGCCCGAAGACCCCGGCGTGCGCGCGATGGGACGGCTCGCGTTCGAAATGAACCTCGCCATCCCGTTGGGTGTCGTTTTGATCCTCGCGTTCGGATGGTGGCTGGCACGCAGCGTTCGGGGCTACGAAGTCTGTGCTATGGGCGAGAACCCTGTGGCTGCTCGATTCGCTGGCGTGGACACGCGGAGGACCACCGTCGCCGCGTTGGCGGCATCGGGGGGAGCGGCGGGCTTGGGGGGTGCGCTGCTCGTCCTGGGACAAGAGGGGCGCTTCTTCGCGGGATTCTCACCGGGCTACGGCTTCGATGCTCTGGGCGTCGCCATCCTCGCGGGCTCGTCGCCGGTCGGCATCGTGCCGGCTGCGTTCGTGTTCGGTGCGCTGAACAAGGGCGCGCTGAGCCTGCAGGTGATCGACGTGCCGAAGGGCATCACGGGTGTGATTCTGGGGTTGCTCATCGTAGCGTTCGCGGCGGCGCGGGTGCGGGAGGCTCGGAACGATGATTGACTTCGTGCGCATCTTCCTGCCGACGGCCGTCAGCTTGGCTGCGCCGCTGATGCTGGCGGCGATGGGCGGTTACCTGAGCGAGCGCAGCGGCGTGATCAACATCGCGCTCGAAGGCAAGATGCTGATGGCCGCGTGCGCGGCCGCACTGGCGGCGGCGAGTTCGGGCAACGCCGCGATCGGGCTGCTGGTCGGCATCGCGGCGGCACTCGTGATGTC
>JACFNW010000439.1 GCA_019454665.1 Fimbriimonadaceae bacterium
CATCCCGCGCGATTGGCGCGGCTGGCCGAGCGCATGGGAATCCCCTTCTTGCGGGGCAAGTTCAAGCCGAACCCGGACGTGTATCGGCGGGCGTTGGCCCAATTCGGGGTTGAGGCGAAGCAGGCGATCATGATCGGCGACCAGCTGTTCACCGACGTGCTGGGGGCCAACCGCGCGGGCATCGAGTCGGTTTGGCTGGTACCCATGGCTCGAAAGGAGTTCATCGGCACCAAGGTCTCGCGCATGGGCGAGCGCCTCCTGTCTCGGCACTTCAAGAAGCGGCTTCGCCGAAAGCCAGGAGGTCCGTCATCGCAGTGACCGAGACCGGCTTCGTGGCTTGGCTGAACGCCCGCCCGATCGCCAAGCAGTTCCTCAAGTTCTGCGTGGTGGGAGGGACGTCCACGGTCATTGACGTGGGCCTGCACTACATGCTCATGTTCATGAACTTCGGGGGGCAATCGCTCTCGGTGGCCGTGGGCGAATGGTGGAGCCAGTTGGTCGGGACGGGCGCGATCGACCCCGACAAAGCCCAAAAACTGGCCGTACCCATCCTGAAGATCCCCACCGCATCGCTGGCCATCGTCAACTCGTTCGTGCTGAATCGCTACTGGACGTTCAGAATCCGCGACAAGGAAGAACGCGGGGTTCAGTTCGCCCGATTCGTCGTGGTCTCCGTGATCGGCATGTTGCTGAACGTGGCTGCGGTCGGGTTGTTTGCGAACATCGTGCCAGGGCATCCGAAGCGCAGTTGGGCCATCGCGACGCTCATCGCCACGGCGATCGTCGCCATTTGGAACTTCAACGGGCAACGCCTGTGGGCGTTCAAGAAGCGATGAGCCAGGTCTACACGTTGGACGACCTGCCGGTCGCGGACTTCGCCGTGATCGGCGACCCCGTCGCGCATTCCAAGTCCCCGGCGATGCACCACGCCGCCTACGACGCGCTCGGGCTGCCCTACCGCTACGTCGCCGTCCATGTTGCGGCGGGCCGAGTGGCCGAGGCGTTGGAACGAATGCGCGAATTGGGCTATCGGGGCGTGAACGTGACGGTGCCCCACAAAGCCGAAGCCTTGGCTTGGGCCAGCCATCCCGACCCGCTTGCGGCGGGAATCGGCGCGGCCAATACGCTCGACTTGCCCACGGGACGGGCGTGGAACACCGACGCGCCGGGCTTCATGGACACGTTGGCGGACCTCGGTTTGCGCTTGCCGTACCGTGCCGTGGTGCTTGGGGCGGGCGGATCGGCCCGCGCGGTCGTTGCGGCGCTCGGCGACGAACAGAGTGTCGAGGTGGCGATCTGGAACCGAACGCGCGATCGCGCCGAGCGAATGGTCCAAGAACTGGCTCCCGACGCCCAGGTCCTCGACTGGCCCGACCTGACCGGTGCCGACCTGGTGGTGAACGCGACTTCGACGGGCCTTTCGGGGGTCGAACTCGATCTCGACTTTGCAGGCACCCATCCCGTTGCGCTCGCCTACGACTTGGCGTACGGTTCAGAGCCTACTGCGTTCGAGCGTCAAGCGGCTTCGGTGGGTCGGCGCCACACCGATGGGCGGGGCCTGCTCGCAGCCCAAGGGGCTCGGGCCTTCGAGCACTGGCTCGGCATTCCGGCGCCCAAAGCGGTCATGCTAAGGGCGATCACGTGAATATCCTCGAGCCGACGGACGAAAACATCGCACTTGCCGCCGACGCCTTGAGGCGGGGGTTGCTCGTCGCGATGCCGACCGAGACGGTGTACGGCGTGGCCGCCGACGCCACGAACAGGGAAGCTGTGCGCAAGGTGTTCGACCTGAAGGGCCGGCCCCCCGAGAACCCGCTGATCGTTCACGTGGCCACGTTCGAGCAGGTGCTCCCGTTGGTTCGCGAGGTTCCGCCGATGGCGAGGGTGCTCGCCGACCGGTTCTGGCCCGGGCCGCTTACGCTGGTCTTGCCCAAGAGCGATCTGGTCCCGCCGGAAGTCACCGCAGGGTTGGACACGGTGGCCATCCGCATGCCGAAGCATCCGGTCGCGCTCTCGCTGATCCTTGCCGCTGGCAGGCCGCTTGCCGCCCCGAGCGCCAACCCGTTCACCCTGCTTTCGCCGACGCGGGCCGAACATATCGATCCCGAACTGGCCAAGGGCATCGCCCACGTCTTGGACGGAGGGCCGTGTTTCGTGGGATTGGAAAGCACGGTGGTGGACCTGACGATGAACCCGCCGGCCATTCTTCGTCCGGGCGGCGTCTCGCGCGGCGATATTCAAGCGGCGCTCGGGGTTCCCCTGGGGCAGATTCCCTCGGCCAAGATGCGGACGTCGCCGGGGATGTACCCGCGCCACTATGCTCCGCGGGTACCCGTTCGGTTGGTGGAGTGCGTTCCACCGGAGGCGGCAGGTTTGGTGCTTGGTCCGGCGGCCAACGCGATGCAGATTCGCATGCCGCGCGATGCCGTCGCCTACGCATGCGCGCTTTACGATGCGCTGCACCGGCTCGACCAGCAAGAGCCGACGGCAATCTACGTCGAGCGACCCGAGGGCGGTCCCGAATGGGAGGCCGTGGTGGACCGGCTGGTCA
>JACFNW010000440.1 GCA_019454665.1 Fimbriimonadaceae bacterium
GATGGGAAATGGATACTCGGTTCGTATAGTGCTGCACCCGGCGGAACCATGTATCCAACGCGCTGGATCGAAGGTACGAACAAAGACGGGACGGAAGTTTGGCGTGACGAGGCGACTAATGGTGGCGGGATTTCGATGCGCAGCATCGGTCGCGAGGACTATGAAGGTTATCTATGGCACACGTGGGGAAGCCCTCATTTGATCCCGGAAAACGCCGTGGGTGCGGCCACCGCGTTCTTTTCGCGTCTGATACTCGACAACCCGAACGGCCCGGATGACCGCGACAAGGCGCGTATCCTTGCGGCTGGTGCTGGGGACTGGTACAAGGATTACGCAACGATTCATGGAGCCAAGTATATGGGGGTGAATGTAACGTACATGGGATTTGGTCGCCTGAAGTACGTCACCCGTGAATGGCAACTTTTCGGATGGACGAGCTTGAGCGAGGCTCAGATCCGCGCAAATCCACCGCCGTTCATCGGTTTAGGCAACTAGTGAACTGTAACGATGAAATCGTTAGTATCATCATGTCTGCGGAGGACGTGATGAAACTGACCAAGAGCGAACGCGTGGAACTGCAGCGACTAGCCAGCGCAAGGAACGGTCGGGCCGATTCGGCGCGACGCGCCCGCCTTGTGCTGCTTCTTGCCGATGGCCTCACCTGGGCCGAGATCCGCCCGAAGCTCGACTGCGGCGACAGCTACATCAGTCGCTGGAGCAAGCGCTTCGAGGCCGAGCGCCTGGCGGGGCTGTTTGCCCGCCACGCCGGGCGCGAACGTTACAAGGTGAGCGAGCGACTCGAAGCGCGCGTACTGGCGTGGACCACCAAGCGCAAGCCGGCCGATGGCTCGACGCACTGGTCCTCGCGCAAGCTGGCGGCCGAACTGGGCGGCGATATCTCGCACATGACGGTGACGCGCATCTGGGCCAAGCACGGCCTGCAGCCGCACCGGCTCGAGGGCTACATCGCTTCGAACGATCCGGACTTCGAGACCAAGGCGGCCGACGTGATCGGGCTGTACCTGAACTCACCGCGGCATGCGGCGGTGTTCTGTGTCGATGAGAAGACGGCGATTCAGGCGCTCGACCGCAAGGACCCGGTGCTGCCGCTGTCGCCGGGACGCGCCGAGCGCCATGGTTTCGAGTACTTCCGCCACGGCACGCTGTCCTTGTACGCCGCCTTCAACACGAAGACCGGCGAAGTGTTGGGCAAGGCCGCCAGCCGCCACACCTCGGCCGAGTTCGTTGCCTTCCTGACCGACCTGGTGGCCAATCAGCCGCGCGGCAAAGAGATTCACGTCATCGTCGACAACCTCTCGGCGCACAAGACCAAGCGGGTCGACGAATTCCTGGCCGCGCATCCCAGCGTTCATCTGCACTTCACCCCGACGTACTCGTCGTGGCTGAACCAGGTCGAGTTGTGGTTCGCCGAGATCGAACGCGACGTGATCGCCCGCGGCGTGTTCACCTCGGTGCCCGATCTGAAGAGAAAGCTCATGCGATACATCCGTCAGTACAACAAGCAGGCGAAGCCGGTGAAGTGGAAGTACTTCGATACAGCACAGCGGATTACTTCCCATTCAAGCGTTACAGTCCACTAGCAGTATCTTCTTGCCGAAACCTTGATTCAAGACCAGTGTCCGGCACGCTGACGCCAGGCGATCAGTCCCAAGGTGAGGGCTGCCAGAATCTGCAGACTCGGCACAGCGATCGATCCGCTCGAGTAGAAGGGCATGATAATCAGCATCAGCGCCATCGCGAATAGGGCACGACAGAACGCTCGGTCGAACCCGGGGTTCGCCGAACGGCTGAGCGCGAGCGCAACGCGCGCCGCAGCCACGTGAAGCAGTGCAAAGAGAGAGAGGCCGAGCAGACCGAGATCCCAGAGTAGCGAAGACGCAGCAGTGAGCCCGATGTGCAGTCCCGGGTGCTTGACGTCCATGTGGCCGGGATCGGGTTCGTTGAGCCCGCCGAAGGAACTGCCGAGCCCGTGACCGAAGAGCAGGGACAGCGGATCCCCGAGGCCGTGGGTCTGGAACCAGTAGGTGTAGACCGAGGTCCGATTCAGGCTCGCGCCGCCGAAGTAGCCGGTCGTGCCGAAGTTGTACGCGATGACCGCATCGAAGGAGTCAGCGATCGTTCGCCCAGGTTCCGCATTAAGCGCGAGATAGACCCATACTCCCGCTGCGGCGACCGATGCCGCGACGGCCAAGGCGCCGAGGGCGCGCAACGGGGAGACCCGGACGAGGTCGTGGAGCACAGCGGCGAAGGCGAGTGGCAGCAGGATCACGACCACCGTGACGTCACCGACCACCAGTGGGATGGCGAGTACGACGACCGCCAGCGCGAACCTCGTACCCCGCACGGCTCCCTCTCGGTACGCTGCGAGCAGATAGGCTATTGCAAACACGAGGAGGAGCGCCATCACGCTGCTGCTGCCGCCTCCCCAAAGTGACCCTTCCATCGTGCCCACGACGATGTCGATGGGGATCACATTGGGCCGTCCCTCGAGCGTGGGCACAAGGAAGATCCGTTGGAATATTGCG
>JACFNW010000441.1 GCA_019454665.1 Fimbriimonadaceae bacterium
CGATGATCTCGCGCTCGAACTGGGCAAACGACAGCAGGATGTTCAGCGTGAGCCGGCCCATCGAGTTCGTCGTGTTGAAGTGCTGCGTGACGGACACGAACGAGACGTTGTGCCGCTCGAACGTCTCCACGATCTTGGCGAAATCCATGAGCGAGCGGCTCAGGCGGTCGACCTTGTACACAATCACGCAGTCGACCTTGCCAGCGTCGATGTCGGCCAGCAGCCGCCTTAGCCCCGGGCGCTCCATGGTCCCGCCCGTGAAGCCGCCGTCGTCGTAGCGGTCCGGCAGGCAGACCCAGCCCTCCGCCTTCTGACTGGCGATGTAAGCCTCCGCGGCCTCGCGCTGGGCATCAAGCGAATTGAAATCCTGTTGGAGCCCCTCGTCGCTGCTCTTGCGCGTGTAGATGGCACACCGCGTCTTCGTCGATGCCGGCGGTGGCGTGGCAGTGCGGCGGTTCACGGCTGGCCCTCGATTTTGAAGAAGCGGAAGCCGTTCATGTGCGAGCCCGTGATTGCCTTGGCCACAGCGGAGAGCGAATTGTACCGCTCACCTTCGTACTCGAAGCCGTCGGGCCGGATGATCACGCTGATGGTCCGGCCGTTGTACCGCCGCGTGATTGCCGTGCCCGCCGGCGGAAGGCGCCGGTCCGTGGCCGACGCGGGCGGCGTGGCGGTATGCGTGGGCGTCCCCGTGGCTGCCCTGGGCGGCGTGACGCGGACGTCTGCGATATTGGCCAGTTCCTCGGCCCGGCGTAGCGCCCGTTCGCTCAACCCGCCCTCGGCGTTCGCCTGGAGCCGCCAGGCGATGCGCCGGACCAAATACTGCTTGTGGCGGCTGCGGATAGGTTCCCCGAAAACCTCCACGTACCGCTGCTGGAGCTGCCCGACGGTCATCTGCTCGAGGGCGGCGACCTCCTTGGCGATGTTCAGGCTCATCGTTCGTCTCCGTCGCTCCGCGGCGTGAACCCGCGGGTACCCACACTGAGCCTCGTTTCGCCGGAAAGCTCAAGGCGAGTTTTGCCGGAAACCGCAGATTTCTGGGTGTCGATGATGCCGGCGGACTTGGCGCGCCGGCGCCAGCGGATGACACCGCGGGCGAGGATCGATGCGATTTCGCGCCGGCGGTCAGCGGGCGGCAGTTCGGATGCGTTATTCGGCGGCATGCGCAGACTCCGTCATCGTCTGCTCGTTACATACGCCGCCATGTTGGAGGCTGTTGAACAACCCAATAACCGGCAAGGAGGGGGCGGCTGCTCGTCAGGCTTCGGGTATGATTCGCACCCGCAGCCTGCGGCGGACACACGAAACGCCGCACGGGTGATCCGAAAGGCCGAAAGCTGTGAAGAAGCCAGCACGCCGTCAGCACTTCATTGCTCGCTTCTACCTCCGGAATTTCGCGGAGCCGATGTTCTCTGATGATCTGTTGGTCTACGACCTGGGGAAGAGGCAATGGGAGAAGCGCACGCCCGACGGGGTCGGCTGGTTTCCACATCTTTGCTCCTTGATCGACATGGATGGAAAACGCAGCGACGAGTTTGATCAGTACATCAAGGTTAATGTCGAGGATCCGGCCGCACCGGCGCTGAAGAAGATGGCGATGTCCGACGCCCTGAACGACGGCGAACGGGCCGCCGTAGCGCTCTTCATCGCGCTCACCGCCGCTCGCTCGCCGAAGCTGCTGGCCCGCGTAGTGGCGGAACACGTAAGTGGCCTCAGTGACGGAGAACGCACAGAGTTGGAGGGGTTGGTCAAGCTGTGGTCGGGTTGGGTGGGAAGGCCTTACGGGCCGAACTTGCACGCCGAGTTTCTGAAGCCGAGCAGTTTCGGTGCAATCTGGATATGGGCGAAGAGCCTCCAGCGCCGGCTGCTGACGTGGGATTGGCACCTCGTGCGCACGAGTCGCGACGCGCCATTTGTGACGAGCGACTGCCCGGTTTTTGCCCAGTGGGATCAGGACCAAGACGTCCGACTTGTGAGTTTCCCGGTGTCGTCAGAGTTGGCTCTCATAGTGATCGGTGGTGGGCAGGTCAATGACGCTCGCGACCGCTCGCGAGAAGCTTGGGTCGTGAATCGACAGTCAACCTGCCGGGCGACCGACTTCGTGGTCTCTTGCCGACAGGACTTTCCAGGTTTCAACGAGCTGACCTCTGGAGAGGCTACTCGATTCCTCTCTGGTCCACCGACCTGATCACCCGACGGTCGACGGTTTCGATGCCTCGCGCCGGGTTAACGGTTCGAGACATAACCCGAGGCAGTTTTGTTCGATGGCCGCGCCCGGTTATATCGCGCGCGACGGACTCGCGTCCGGCGGGTTATGAAGCGCGTTAACCCCGCGGTCGGTCGGGTCGAGAGACTCAGAGACTTTCGCCCGCGGGGCTCCGGCGGTCGACGGAAGGGGCCCGTCCGTGAGCGCGCATGCAGCGCCGCGAGAGACCGGCAGCGGTCCGGCGCCAGCGGCAACTCCTTGCGGAAACTCGCGATAGAAACGACAACGCCCAGGCGTCTCCGTCCGGGCGTTGGGTCATAAATCCTGGGTCGCATC
>JACFNW010000442.1 GCA_019454665.1 Fimbriimonadaceae bacterium
AACAGAACATGAGGCGAGCGATCGCCATCGCCGAATCGCTGGCGCCTTGCTGCCTGTGGGCGGACGAGATCGAGAAGGCGTTCGCGGGAACCTCGGGGGCGACTGGCGACAGCGGCACCTCGGCCCGTGTGTTCGCCACGTTCCTCACCTGGATGCAGGAGAAGACCAAGCCCGTCTTTCTCGTCGCGACGGCGAACGACATCTCCAAGTTGCCGCCAGAAATGTTGCGTAAGGGCCGCTTCGACGAGATCTTCTTCGTGGACTTGCCCGACAAGGACGAGCGGGCGGACATCTTCGCGATCCACCTTCGCAAGCGCAAGCGCGACCCGAAGAACTTCGACCTCGCCACGTTCGCGGAGATCACCAAGGGCTACAGCGGCGCGGAAATCGAGCAGATCGTGGTCGGGGCGCTCTACCGGGCGTTCGCCCGGACCGAAGAGCCCGCAAAGGGCAAGCGAAAGGCAAAGGCAACCGACGTGACCGATGCCGAGATTCGCGCCGAAATCGAGGCCGTCGTTCCGCTCAGCCGCATGATGCAGGAAGAGATCGCATGGCTCCGCGACTGGGCCGAGAAGCGCACGCGCCCAAGTTCCGATCGAAAGGGCGACTAACGGCGCTCCAAGCATCTATACTTGCGGCGAGATGGCTCTGAAACCTATCCAACAGGTGGGTGTCGCGCTGGCCGCTGGAACGGCCCTGCTAGGCGTTGGCTACGTGGGGTCTCGCCAGATGCGCCAGCCTGGAGAAGTCGCGTTCGCCCCGAGCGGCTACGCCAAGGTGCATGTGGCTGGCGCAGTCGAGAAGCCCGGCCTCTACGAGCTTTCAGGCGACGCGCGGGTGTCCGATGCCATTCAGGCCGCCGGCGGGGCAACAGAAGACGCCGACCCCGGCCAACTCAACCTCGCGGAACGCGTGGTGGACGGCGCAAAGATCCACGTCCCCGAGAAGGGCGAGGTCTTGCCCGCCCCCCTCGTCCAGCAACCCGAGGCTTCGGCGAGTCAGGGCAAGAAAGCCGCGCCTGGCGAGCCCGTTTCGCTCTCGACGGCCACCCAAGCCGAACTCGAGTCGGTGCCCGGCATCGGCCCCGTGACGGCCCAGCGCATCATCCAAAGGCGTGCCGAAACCGGTGGGTTCAAGTCGGTGGACGAGTTGCTCTCGGTCAAGGGCATCGGCGAGAAGAAATTGGCCCAGATGCGTGCCTTCCTGAAGCCGTAAAATCGCGCCATGCGACGGTTGCGCATCAGCCCCAACCAACGGTTCCTCCAACACGAGGACGGCAAGCCCTTCTTCTACCTGGGCGATACGGCTTGGGAGATCTTCCACAAACTCGACCGAGACGACATCCGCCACTATGCGGACAAACGGGCGCAGCAGGGCTTCACGGTCGTCCAAGCGGTCTGTCTGGCCGAACTCGGCGGCCTGAGGGTGCCGAACCGCGAAGGCCATCTACCGCTTCACGACAACGACCCTACGCGCCCGAACGAAGCCTACTTCCGATTGGTGGACTTCGCCGTCGAGACCTTGGCCGCGCGCGGGATGTGGACCGGCATGCTCCCGACCTGGGGGGACAAGTTCTGCAAGATGTGGGGCGAGGGCCCCGTAATCTTCAACCCCGAGAACGCGTTCGTCTACGGCAAGTGGCTGAGCGACCGCTACGCCGACGCGCCGATCCTCTGGATTCTGGGTGGCGACCGACCCGCCACGGACGCGTTCGAAGTCGAGACCGTCCGCGCCATGGCCAAGGGCATCCGGGCCGGCAAAGGCGGCCACCATCTGATGTCCTACCACCCGATGGGAGAGAACTCGACCACCAAGTACTGGCCCGACGAGCCGTGGCTCGACTTTCATATGCTCCAGACCGGCCACGTCGGCCCGCGCCGCCTCACCGAGGAGTGGATCGCACGCGACTACGCCCACAAGCCCACCAAGCCCGTGATGGACGCCGAACCACCCTACGAAGACCACCCGCGAATGAACTCGGACTGGTCGTCGTTCGATGGCTACCACGACGATCTGGTCGTGCGGCAAGCGGCGTACGGGGCGGTGTTTTCTGGCGCCCACGGGCACACCTACGGCTGCCATCCCGTGTGGCAGATGCACCGTGGCGGCGAACCCGTCAATCGGGCCCGACGCACGTGGAGCGAAGCCCTCGACTTGCCCGGCGCGTGGCAAGTGGGCCACCTGCGGCGGCTGATGGAATCGCTGCCCTTCTTCACACGAGTCCCTGCGAGCGAGATCGTGCTGGATCAGCCCTCGGAACGCTTGGAACGCGCCGTCGCCACGCGAGACGCCGAGGGTTCCTACGCGATGGTCTACACCCCGGTCGCGCGGCCGGTCTCGGTGGACCTCGGGTGGGCCAAGGCCCCGCTGGCGCTGTCGTGGTTCGATCCCCGATCGGGTCAACACGGCCCGAGCCAGCAGCTCGACGCGACGTCCCGAGCGACGCTCGCGCCACCACCCAGCGGCCCCGATTGGGTGGCCCTCCTGAGGCCCAAGTCTTGACGATTCGACCTGCCACCCCCGAAGACGCCGAGGC
>JACFNW010000443.1:0-218 GCA_019454665.1 Fimbriimonadaceae bacterium
GTTCACCCGGAACACTTCAAGAGTGAGAAAACGCGAGAGCAGGTCATTGCAGAAACCAAGGCTGCTATGCAGCAAGGACGACTTTCTTACGGCCAAAGCAACTTCCCGATGCGCACACCCGATGCAAGTCCTGGCAAGACACGTGAGCAAGTAATCAACGAACTGCGGAGCGAGTCCCCTGAAGAACGCGACGCGCGTCTGCGTCTCAACTCCCAAGG
>JACFNW010000443.1:228-2528 GCA_019454665.1 Fimbriimonadaceae bacterium
TGATGGCCAGTTGGGGTTGCAGCGGATTACCGGGGAGGCCGAGGATCGCTGAATCACACGTTCGGTTTTTCTATCCAAGGAGTTCATCATGAAATACTTGCTCATCGCTCTCGTTGGCGCCACGACCCTTGGCTTCAGTCTCTCGGCCAGTGCCGCACCAGACCAAGAAAAGGTCTGTCCTCCCAAGAAACTCGTATTGCAGCTCGACCATGGCCCGCGCGCACAGACGACGCCGTACCTGAACCAATTGCGCAAGGCGCGTTATGAGGCCGAAGTCAAGGCCTGCAAAGATGCCGCAAAAGAAGTCGCCAAAGAAACCAGTACCCCGTAACTTTGGAGATGGGATTGGTCGCTGCGTGCATCTAATGGCTGACCGAGCGCATCGCACGGTCCGTGCCTTCGGCCTGCAGCAGATGCTCGATCAGCCAGCGCGAGTACTTCATGCCCACACCGCCCCCTCGCCGCCGCCTTGCTCGACCAGATCGGCCCACGCGCCGGCCATGCCGTGCGGGCGCAGTGCCTTGAGTTCGACCAGCACAGCACTGCCAGCAATTGGCTGGCCTCAGCCTGCCGAACCGCCTCCGCTTTGTACTCCTGCGTGTACTTGCCACGCACTTGCTTGCCGACCATTTCTTCGCTCCCTTCCAGCACTGTGGTCATGAGCTAAGAAGTCCATTCTTCGGGGGCACTACCCATGCGCAGACAAATCGAGGCACAAGGGCAGGCGCGAGCGCGACCCAGACTTGCAAGCATCGAAATTCTCAACAGGGGCACGCCGCAGTCCTGGGAGACCGCTCCCGCCTTACGACGCTTCGCGAAGAACCCAAAATCGCCGGCGGAGACAATGACCGTTCGCACCCAACGAGAAAGTCCGTCCAGATATGGAGCGCTTCTCGGCGCTCTTCGTAGTAGGTGTACTGGTCATAGATGCCTTCGACCCCCGTCAACTTGTGGTTTAGGCACATCTCCGAAATGTCCCGTTGAACACCAAGTGCACGCATATGCGACTTCATCGTGCTGCGGAAATCATGCGGGGTGAACCGACGAACGTCTGGCTCGTATTGATTGATCCAGTAATCGATTGCCTCGCGTATGGTGTCCTTCGAAACATGAGTGTCGCCGTTCTGGCGACGCACGCGCGCCTGCTTTCTCGCTGGCATCACGTACGCGGAAGATCCGGCCATCACACGCAATTCCTCAAACCAACCGACGACCGTAGGAACCAATGGGATATCCATGGCAGGCCCGGTCTTGCTCTCCGGCACATGCCAGCGAACTTCATCCAGGTGGACGTTCTCCCACTTTGCCATGTAAAACTCAGCACTCCTCACACCACAGGCCAGCAAGATTTTCATCGCCAGGGCGTTGACGCGTCGCATCTTGGCATTAAACAGAAGATGCAGTTCCTCCCGGGTTAGCATCAAGCGCTTCCTAATCGGAGGCCGCGGCCCCAGAAGGGCTGCCAACATGATCCCCTTGCAGGGGTTGGCATCAAGCAGTCGCTTTCCGCAAGCATGGGTGAACACGCTCTTTGTCGCCACGAGCAACATGTTTGACTCCACCCAGGTCAGTTTGCTTTCCTCGATGAGAGCGACGATATCGCCGGCTTCGGCTTCGCGAACGTTCAACGTTCCAAGGCGTCGATCCAACAGCTTGAGATGGCGGCCGTAGCTGCGTTGCGTGCTGCTGCCTAGAGCGGCCAGTTTTTTGAGCCGATAGTCCTGAATGAGATTGCGCAGCGTCCAGTCCCTTGCAAGGACAACCTTGGCTTTGTGCTTCTCGGCGACCGGGTTGACGCCTCGAAGAATGTCAGCCCGCTTTACTGTCGCCATGGCTCGGGCCTCCGCCAAGCCAAGATCGGGATAGGGGCCGAGGGTCAGTTCAAACCGCCGCGTACCAAACCGATACCGCAGCACCCATACCGCCTTGCCCGCGGCGGACAGCGTGAACGTCAAGCCGTTGCCGTCACTTTTTGCCAGAGATTTGCCCGCCTTGGCCCACTGCTTCAACTGCAGGTCGGATAACAGTCCATTCTTGGTCGCCATACTCAATGCTCCTGGGCGCTACGCAGAAGCCGGGTCCAGCGCACCGGCTAGCTACCCACGCAGCTACCCAATAGTGTTGCGAAAGGATGGGACCACAAGACACGACAAGAATGCTCGCCTGACGAAATCTCCTTTCACGACAGTCACTTATGTGTGGCGATTGAGGCAGGATGAGCCCGCCTGAACCTCACAGCAAAACAATGGCCTGTAGTTCCTCATTGCATCCGGGTGCGCATCGGTGCGGCCCCGGGCTGC
>JACFNW010000444.1 GCA_019454665.1 Fimbriimonadaceae bacterium
CTACCTCTTCACCGGGCCGCGCGGCACGGGCAAGACGTCCTCGGCGCGGCTGCTGGCGAAGGCCCTGTGCTGCGAGAACGGGCCCACCGCAGAGCCCTGCAACGAGTGCCACATCTGCACCTCCATCACGGTCGGCAACTGCCTCGACGTGATGGAGCTCGACGCGGCCAGCGAATCCAGCGTCGAAAACGTTCGCGAGAAGATCGTCGAGGTCGCCAGCTACCGGCCAGCCGTGGCCCGGTACCGCGTGTTCATCATTGACGAAGTCCACGACCTCTCGGCCAAGGCGTTCGACGCGTTGCTGAAGACGATCGAGGAGCCGCCGCCCCACCTGATCTTCGTCCTCGCGACCACGGAGTTCAACAAGGTCCCGCCGACCATTCGGTCGCGTTGCCAGAAGTTCGAGTTCCATCGCGGCTCGGTGCAGGACATCCTGAGCCGGCTGCAGCATGTCGCCCAGGCCGAGCAGGTCGAGTACGAGCCCGCAGCCTTGGCCGCCATCGCAAGGATGTCCGACGGCGGGTACCGCGACGCGCTCACCCTCTTGGAGCAGGCCATCCTCACAGCGAACGGCGCGATCACGACCGAGCAGGTGTACGCCCAGTTGGGCCTGGTCAACGAAGAGACCGTGGACGAGTTGCTCGGCCACTTGAAGGCCCGAGACATCGCCCAGGTGATGCGGTTGCTGGGCGAGATCATGAGGCGGGGCCGCGACCCGCGCTCCATCCTGGAATCGATCATGCACCGTCTGGCCGACCTGACCCATGCCGCCTTCGGCGTGGACGAGGCCCTGGACGCCACCCAGTCCGCCGCCATGCGCGAGATGGCGCTGCGCATCGGTCCCGACGAGTTGTTGCGCCTGCGCTCCGGAATCGCCGATGCCCACGGCCAAATCCGCGACGTGACGCTTCCCCGCCTGTGGCTGGAAGCCGAGTTGGTTCGCCTGTGTTCTCCCGTGGTCCCCGTCGCCGCCCCGCCAACCGTCGTGCGCGAAGAAGTGCGCCAGCCGCGCCCGGTGGAACGTCCCGCCGAACCTGTCGTCCGCTCCACGCCACCAGTAGCCACGCCTCCCGTCGAGGAGCCCGGACCGCCCGCGAACAGCGAACTCAAGCGCGCCCGCCAGGTGTGGGCCAGCGTGGTGAGAGAGCTTTCCGAACTCTCCAAGTTGATGAAGCCGCGGCTGGCCGCCACCAAAGTGGGCAGTTTCGAAAACGGAACCATCCAGGTCTGTTTCGCGCGCAAAATGGACCTCGATTGGATTCTCGATTCGCCCAAGCGCGAAGCGGCCATCCGGGATTCGATCCGCAAGTACGCCGGCGAAGCTTGGGTGGTGAGGCTGGAAGTCGGCGAGCGGTCGGCGCCCGCTCCCGTGGACGACCCGGTAGAATGTGTTCTCGAAGGCGATCAGCTCCGCGAAGCGGCGAAGGAAGTGTTCCAGCAGCCGCCACCGGAACCCAACGACGGACAACAACCATGAAACTCCCGAAGAACTTTGGCGGCAAGGGATTCCAGGGCATGCTCGACCAAGTGCAAGGCGCGATGGCTCAGGCGCAGAACCTGGAAGACGAGCTTGCCGCACAGCAAATCCCCGTGGACAAGGGTCCGGTCAAGGCCCTGTTCAACGGCCGGGGCGAGTTGCTCAAGCTCAAGATAGACCCCTCGGTCGTTGACCCCGAAGATGTCGAGTCGCTGGAAGACCTGGTGACCAGCGTGGTCCGAGACGGCTTCGCCAAAGCAACCGAGCTTCGCGACGCACGCGTGCAGAGCATTCTGCCCAACCTCCCGAACATCCCCGGCATCACGAGCTGAGGCCCCCATGCAGTTCGCGCGGCCGCTGGCCGAACTGATCGCCGAATTGGAGCGTTTGCCCGGCATCGGTCCCAAATCCGCGCAGCGCTTGGCGTTCCACCTGTTGAAGGTGCCCGCCGCCCAGACCGAGCGCCTGGCCGACGTGTTGCTTCGGGCGCGCGAGAAGTTGCGCTTCTGCGACCTGTGCCAAAACGTCAGCGAGTTCGAGCGGTGCGAGATTTGCACCAATCCGCGTCGCGAACCACACACGATCTGCGTAGTCGCCGAGGCGCGCGACATCGCCGCCATCGAGCGGATCAACGAGTATCGCGGGCTGTACCACGTGTTGCATGGGCTCCTAAACCCCATGGAGGGCCTCGGCCCCGACCAATTGCGCGTGCGCGAGTTGCTCCGACGCTTGGAGGGGGACACCGTGCGCGAGGTCATCGTCGCGACGAATCCCACCGTCGAAGGGGACGCTACCGCTCTGTATCTGGCCAAGGTGCTCAAGCCGCTCGGCATCCGAATCACGCGTTTGGCGCACGGCATGCCGATCGGCGGCGAACTGGATTATGCGGACTCGGCGACCCTGCTGAGCGCCATCGAATACCGCCGCGAGATGTAAGCCTCGCAGGACT
The DNA here is from genome assembly GCA_019454665.1 of Fimbriimonadaceae bacterium. Lineage (GTDB taxonomy): Bacteria > Armatimonadota > Fimbriimonadia > Fimbriimonadales > Fimbriimonadaceae > UBA2387. Next base: position 2,427 of record JACFNW010000444.1, read on the forward strand.
GGCCGTCCCAAGCCAGAACTGACCCATATGGTCAAGTGGAGCATCGCGCTCCTCCTCGCCGCGATCGCGGCGCAGGCGACAGCTCAAACCACCCTCCGC
>JACFNW010000445.1 GCA_019454665.1 Fimbriimonadaceae bacterium
CTCGGTATCGAACCGGATGCCAGGCGTAGGCCCGAGGCTGATGCGCTGCCGGATACGGCTCTTGCCGAACGAACGGACGGTTTCGACCGCCACCCGAACAGGGCCGCGCTCGACCACCTCGAAGCTCTCGACGCGCAGCAACTCGCGCACGGTCTCGTGGCTGAACACGTCAATGTCCCAAGCCGACCAGAACAGAGGCTTGTCGTCGAACAACTGAAACACGTTGGCCACGCGACCGGGCGCGACGAACTCGGTGCCGTCGCCCAGGCTCGTGATGCTGGTGATGTTGCCGTTCGCATCGAACCGGACGCTGAGTTCGTGGTTCTCGATGCGGCGGGCCGAAGCCTTCAGGCGGTGTTTCACCGTCGGCTGAGCGTGGCCCAAGTCGCCGACCACCACGCCACCAAGGGCGCTCGCCGGCGTTTCGAACATCAGCGACCGCTCGCCGAATGCTTCGACGACCTGGACCGGATACACCTCGTGACCGGCGGCGAGGCTGGTCGGGGTCTCCTCGTCGGTCCACGGCAGGTTGGCTTGCGCGGCGACTTCGGCGTTGTGGAAGACGGCCACGGGCCGGTTCATGCCCGAGCGATCCAGCTTCGACGCGATCGCCCGGAGCGAGTCGTCCACGATCTTCTGGCCCACACGAAGCACCTCGGCATAGTCGCGATCCGAATCTACGTACACCTCGCGCACCGACGAACCCGGGATGATGTCGTGGAATTGGTTGAGCAACACGAGCTTCCACGCTGATTCAAGCTCGGCGGCGGGATACGTTTGGGGGTAGCCCTCCACGAAGCACGCCAGCGCTTCGGCGTCCCGAAGCAGGAACTCGCACTCGCGGTTGAACTTCTTGTTCTTGGCTTGGCTGGTGTAGGTGCCTCGGTGAAGCTCCAGGTACAGCTCGCCGACCCAAGTCGCCAGGTCGCGGGACTTGGACTTGGCCTCGTCGAAGAAGCTCAGCGCCGTCTTGCCGAACTCAACGTCGGGCAGGTTCGAGCATCGCTTGGCGCGGCGCAGAAATTCGATGTGCTGCTCAGTCGGTCCGCCACCGCCGTCGCCCCAGCCGAACACGTACAGCGACTTGTCGCTTCGCGCGTGGTCCTTGTAGTTCTTCGTTCCGAAGACGATCTGCTTGGGCGTGCACTCGCCGATGTAGGTGTCGGCGGGTGGGAAGTGGGTCCACACCTTGGTGCCGTCAATGCCCTGCCACCAGAACGTGTGGTGGGGGAACTTGTTGAACTGGTTCCAGCTGATCTTCTGCGTCAGGAAGTAGCGGATGCCCATCTTGCGCAGGATCTGGGGCAGCGCGGCGGAGTAGCCGAACACGTCCGGCAGCCACATGTCGCGCGTCTCGTAACCGAACTTCTCGCGGAAGTAGCGGCGCCCATAAAGGAACTGGCGCACCAGCGACTCCGCACCCGTGAGATTGCAGTCGGCTTCGATCCACATGGAGCCAACCGGCTCCCATTGCCCTCGTGCGATCGCCTCCTTTACCCGGGCGAACAGCGTGGGATACTCCTTCTCGAGCCATTCGTACTGCGCCGCCTGCGAGTGGACGAACACGTACTCGGGGTACTGGTCCATCAGGTCGAGCTGCGTGGCCGTGGTGTGGGCGATCTTGTGCTTCGTGATCTCGCTGGGCCAAAGCCAAGCCGTGTCGAGGTGGGCGTGCCCGACCGGCGTGATCGAATGTTTGAGCTCGCCCGTGAGGCTGCCCGTGGCGTCCTTGAGCGCCTTGCGGCAGGCCGGGACGGCGAGTCGGCCGTCCATCGCCCAGAGGTTGCAGACCTCGTTCATGCCGCGCAGGAGCGTCTGATAAGCCGGGTCGTCCTCGGCCGTGGCCTCCAGCAGGCTGCGGGCGAACGCCATGTCGTAGAGGAGGGCCTTGACGTCCTCGTGGATCAACACCAACTCGGCCCCGTCCACCGTGGCAACGAGGGCTTCTCGGGGCAGTTCCTTGAGGTGGACGCGGCATTCGGGGTTGCCCGTGTACGACTGGATGTACTGGACAAACGCTCCCGGCTTGGCATCGGGCATCACGGGCCACACGTCGTGCGGGCCATCGATCCCGCGCACGGGCGAGTTCTTGCGCCATGCCGTGCTCTCGGATCCGAGCCGCGCGAACAGGCCCACGCTCTCGCCCGCAAACCGTTTGGGCACCGAGCCCTTCAGTCGAAACCAAACCGTTCGGTAGGCAGGCCCGTAGCGGAATCCTGCCTCGATGGGCTTGAACTCGGCCTTCTTGGCCGCGTTCTCGTCGCGACAGGCGGTTTCGCAGTATTCGATTTGGAGCGGTTCCCGCTCGCCGACGATGGCTGGCTTGAGGTCGTTCTCGATGAACTGGTCAATGCGGCGACGGGTGATTTCGGGGTGCTTGAGCATGGAGGATCGGAGACTCCGATGGCTCGGAGAATACCTGCAGAGTCATCCTCGCTCGAAGCGGGCGTTCTCTGGAGATGGTATGTGGGTTTGTCAAGTGTTTCGGGGCTCGGGCTCCCAAGCCGAG
>JACFNW010000446.1 GCA_019454665.1 Fimbriimonadaceae bacterium
GAAAGGGAAGCGTACGAGGAGATGGACGCGTTGCTGGACGAACTGAGGGCGGTCCCATTGGCCACGATGTCGGGCTTGATTCGGCCATCGTCGGCGGGTCCCCATCCGCTGAAGGCCGTCATCACGACGCTGGAAGGCGATGAGTAGCCGTTGGGCAAGTCGTTGATCGCGCCGACGCTCAGGATGTTTTTGGCCAGCGAGTACGAACTCATCGAGTCGTAGCCGTCGTTGCCGCCGTCGGGGTCGCGCACCGTGGCGCTCTCCGTCCAAGTGCCGTTGACCCGCACCAAATGCTGGGTGGGTTGGCTCGCGGGCCGGTCGTTGCGGTCGTTGCCCGCCGACTTCACGATGAGGTAGTACGGCGCGTTGTAAGCGACGGTGTCCCAGACACGGGCGGCTTCGTCGTAGAGGCCGAACGCTACGTCCTCAGACTCGCTGACGGCTGGATTGCCGTACCAGTACCATGTGTTGTTGGAGAAGTTCCAGCCCGTGACGCGACCGTACGAGTGGTTCGAAAGCAACAGTCCGCCAGCGGCTTCCGAGGCCATCTCGCCTGTGTCGTTGCTCCAGTTATAGGATCGGAGGGTTGCCTTGGGGGACATGCCGATCGCCGATGCGCTGACGCCTCCCGCGATCATGGTGCCGGCCACGTGCGAGGCGTGGCTCGCGCTGCTGCCCGTATTGCCGAGCGTCACCCGGCCCTGAAACTCCTGGTGCGTGGCAAGGACGGCCCCTCCGTCCCAGATGCCTAGGCGAACCCCAGTGCCGTCGAGGCTCAGCCCCGAAACCTGACCCGGCCAGCAAGGCAGGGTGTTGACGCTGATGGCGGCGACCCGGTTGTTTGTTTGGACGTAGAACGGCCAACCCGCCTGGTCGAAGCCCACCCACTCGATGATCGAGCCGTCGGGAAACTCTTGGCGGATCGGTTCGCCCGAGAGCCTCGCGGCTCGCCGGACCCACTCGCTTTGGAGGCTGGAACGCCGCGCTGATTCTTCGGCCAGACCCATGAGGGCCAGCGATTGGGTGACCGTTTGCCCCAATGCTGCGATCGCGCAGACGCCCATTCCGATCCCGAAGCCCAGCCGTAACCTCACTCAAAACACCTCATTTCTCGATGGCACCATTCTGTGGTCGGTCGAACCAACGCTCTGACATTCAGGACCTGATTCAGATAAGACTCCCAAGCCCGCCGCCGGAGTTCCCCATACCCTCCAAGCCCCGACGCCTAGGCTCATGAGTATGGCAAACGCGCCCTCGACTCCGTATCCTCCTTTCTGGTGACGAACCTTTGATCCCATGTTGCGTCTAACGAAGACGTCGACATAGCCATGCAGTCGAAGTCCACCGTTCCGACGCCCGACGCGCGCCTGCGAGAGGTGCGTTCCCGTTTGGCCGCCTGGGCCAAGCAGTCCGGTGCGCTCGAGCACCTGGAGCGCCGACCCCGGATCGAGACACGCCCGCCCAAGGACGACGGTGGAGACACCAAGGGCCACGACGGCCCGCCGAATCTCGTGGACTACCGGCTCGTCCACCGCATGACGTTCGGCTACACCGAGGAGGAGGGCGAAATCTACCGACGGCTTGGCCCGAGCGGCTATCTCGAGTACCACCTGAACCACGAGGCCATCCCCGACGACTACGTGGCCTATCGGCTCGCCGAGTTCGGATCGCTTCAGCGGTCCGGGTCCGCGTTGGGGCAGTCGGACTGGTGGGAGTGCGTGCACGAGACCGTTCAAGCCCACGTGATCCGCTCGATCTATTCGAAGCGGCAACTGTACGAACGGATGGTCGAGTTCTGGGCCGACCACTTCAACGTCTTTACCCCCAAGCTCGGCAAGCTGAACACGCTGTACCAGCGGGACGTGATCCGGCGGCACGCTCTCGGCTCGTTCCCCACGCTCCTGAACGCCGTGGCCCGCAGCTCGGGCATGCTGGAATACCTCGACAACGCCTCGAACATCACGGGCTATCCCAACGAGAACTACGCCCGCGAACTGCTCGAACTGCACACCCTGGGCGTAGACGGCGGCTACCCCGAAGACGACGTGCTCGATGTGGCGCGATGCTTCACCGGGTGGCTATACGACTGGGACGAAAGTAGCGCCACCTATGGCCAGTTCCGCTTCGACCCGCAGTACCACGACAACGCGCGCAAGTACTTCCTCGGCATCGAAATCCCCTCCAACGGCGGCATCAGGGATGGCGAGCGGATCTTGGAGATTCTGGCAGGGCATCAACGGACGGCCAGGTTCGTCTCGCGGAAGATGCTGCGCCACTTCCTCACCGAAGATCCACCTCAAGCGCTCGTGGACCGGGTTGCGGCGGTGTACACGGCCACCAACGGCGACATCAAGTCCATGCTTCGAGCGATCCTGGATCAGAAGACGGTCCGTCGCTACGCCACGCCCAAATACAAGCGCCCCTACCACTTCATGGTTTCCTCCATGCGGGCCACGCGTGCGCAGGTGCCCTACGTGTTCTCGTTGTGG
>JACFNW010000447.1 GCA_019454665.1 Fimbriimonadaceae bacterium
AAGCCGTTGCTCGCCATCGCCCGCGAGTTCCACGCCGTGCCCGTCGCCATCGTCCTAAAGATTCCCCCCCAGGTGTGCCACGAACGCAATCAGGATCGTCCGAATCGGGACTTCGGCCCGCACGTCACCCGCAACCACTGGCAGGAGCTGCGCCGTTCTTTGCCATCCCTCCGGAGAGAGGGCTTTCGATACGTCTACGAACTCGGCGAGAGCGAAATGGCCGATGCAGAAGTGGTTCGAACCCCTTTGTGGCCCAACAAGAAAGAACTCACCGGACCCTTCGACATCGTCGGCGATGTTCACGGCTGTTTCGATGAGTTGCTCTCCCTGTTGGTTCGTCTGGGCTACGCGGTCGAGACACCCGACGATGCCCAAGGGACGTACCAAGTCGTGCCTCCAGCTGGCCGACGCCTAATCTTCGTGGGCGACCTCGTGGATCGCGGCCCTCGTTCGGCGGAGTGTCTACGACTGGTGATGGACGCCGTGGCGGCTGGCGTTGCGCTGGCCGTGCCTGGAAACCACGACGATAAGTTGCTGAGGAAGCTGCAGGGCCGAGAGGTCAAACTCCTGCACGGGCTGGAGCAGACGTGGGCGGAGCTGGAGGCTGCAGGCGACGATTTCAGGGAACGCGCGAGGAGGTTTCTCGATGGCCTCGTGTCGCACCTCGTGCTGGATGGCGGAAGGCTGGTGGTGGCCCATGCCGGACTCCCCGAATCCATGCAGGGCCGCGCCTCGGGTGCCGTCCGGTCCTTTGCGTTGTATGGCGACGTGACGGGCGAAACGGACGAGTACGGCTTGCCCGTTCGCCACAACTGGGCCGCCGAGTACCGAGGGTCGGCGCGCGTGGTCTATGGCCACACCCCGGTCGCCGAAGCCGAATGGCTCAACCGAGCGGTGAACATTGACACGGGATGCGTTTTCGGAGGGCGGCTGACGGCCTTGCGTTATCCGGAACTGGAGTTCGTCTCGGTCGCCGCATCCAGGCGCTACGCGGACCCCGTCAGGCCCTTCCTCGCCGACGAAGGCGTTCAACCCAGCCTCCAGACGCTTCACGACGACGTCTTGGATATGGACGATCTGCTGGGGCGGAGAACGGTCAGCACGAGCCGAGGCGCGGTGATGGTCCGCGAGGAGCAGGCCATCGTCGCGCTCGAGGTGTTGAGCCGGTTCTCGGCCGATCCGCGTTGGCTGGCCTACTTGCCGCCCACGATGTCGCCCTGCGCCACCTCCACCGAGCCGGGCTATCTCGAATACCCCAACGAGGCCTTTGCCTACTACCGTGAGAAAGGGGTGCAGCACGTCGTCTGTCAGGAGAAGCACATGGGGTCGCGCGCCGTGGTGATCGTTGGTCGGGACGCGCCGTCCGTGTATGCCCGATTCGGGGTCGAAGACGGGGGTCTCGGGATCGTCACCACGCGCACCGGGCGGCCGTTCTTCGAGGATCGGTCTCTCGAGCAGGGGCTGCTCGCCCAGGTTTCGAGTGCCTTCGAGCGCTCGGGCCTGTGGGAGGAACTCCAAACCGACTGGGCCATCCTCGATGCCGAGTTGATGCCCTGGTCGGCCAAGGCGCTCCAATTGCTGCAGTCCCAGTACGCACCCGTTGCCACGGCGGCCGCAGCGAGTTACACGGCTCTCTGCGCTGCGCTCAGTGAAGCGTCGCAGCACTTGGACGTGTCCGAGGACTTGGATTGGGCGGCCACCGGACTGGATTGCGCCAAGAACTACCAAGCCGCCTACCGCGCCTACTGTTGGGATGTGTTGCGTCTCGAAGACCTGAGGCTGGCTCCCTTTCACCTGTTGGCAACCGAAGGGCGGACCCACTTCGACCGGGATCATCGCTGGCATCTGTCCACGCTGGCTCGGCTTGTGGACCCTTCCTTCCCTTGCCTGCAAGGCACACGGAGCATCGAGGCCGACCTGCTCGACGCCGCCTCCGTTGCCGCTGCCACGCAGTGGTGGCTCGATCTCACGGCCTCGGGAGGCGAAGGGATGGTCGTCAAGCCCCTGAACTTCGTCGCCGTGGGCGGCAAGGGTCTGGTTCAGCCGGCGGTGAAATGCCGGGGGCGCGAGTATCTCCGAATCATCTACGGGCCCGAATACGACCGCGAAGCCAATCTGGCCCGATTGAGGGAACGCGGCTTGGGCCGCAAGCAAGCCCTCGCTCGAAAGGAGTTCATCCTGGGCCTTGAGGCGCTCGAGCGATTCGTCCGACGCGAACCGCTCCGCTTGGTCCACGAGTGCGTCTTCGCCATCTTGGCGATGGAAAGCGAACCCGTGGACCCCCGGCTCTAGCGAGGCTACTCGCCCGTCGCGCCGAAGTTCGAGCGGAAGATCAGGAAGTCGGCGATGCTGACGCTCCCGTCCCGGTTCAGGTCGGCGTTCGGGTTCCAGTTCGGACTGGCCGGCACGCTGCCGAACGCGTTTCGCAACTGAATGAAGTCCGGGATACCGACCGAGTTGTCCCCGTTCACATCGCCGTTGCGCA
>JACFNW010000448.1 GCA_019454665.1 Fimbriimonadaceae bacterium
AGGACGACGGCTCGCTTCACAACCCGCCTCGACGAACCGGGGGAGGCGGCGTGGTCGGCCACACCGTCGGCTTCTTGGCGAGTTGCGCCAGCAACACCTCGATGGCCCGATGGAGCTGTGCGTCGCGACCGGCGGCCCAGGCATTGGGGTCCGATTCGACGGCGATGTCCGGCGACACGCCGGGGCCCTCGATGATCCAGCCGTCTTTGGGCGTCCACGCGCCATAGTTCGGCACGAACACCTGCGCCCCGTCCATCATGGGCCAACCGGGGTCCGAACCGACCTCGCCGCCCGTGGTTCGCCGCCCGATGAGCGGACCCAGACCGAGCGCCTTGAAGTGGTGCGGAAACTCCTCGCCGTTCGAGATGCTGAACTCGTTGATCAGGCACGCCATCGGCCCCAGGAAGAACTCGCCCTGGCGCGACCAGTTCGGTAGGTTGCGCTGGTTGAAGAACGCGACAACCTTCTGTTTGAGGACCGCGGCGATGTTGTTCGACACGTTGCCGCCGTTGTTGAACCGGACGTCGATGATCAGCGCCTCCCTGTCCCGCTGTGGGAAGTACTGGCGCACGAAGTCGGCCATGTCGGTGTCCACCATGGCGCGCAGATGCAGGTAGCCGATGCGCCCGTTGGTGGCTTTGCTCACAGCCTCGCGGTTGGTGCGGACCCATTCGCGGTAGCGCAACGTGTTCTCGTTGGCGATCGGTTTGACGAACACGGTCTTCGCGCCATCACGGGAAGGCGTGTCGTTCACCACGACGCGGATGGTCTCGCCCACCCGCCCCACCAGGGCACCGGCGAAGTCGGGACCGTCGGCGGGAATGCCGGCGATTTCGATCACGTGCATCCCCTCGCGCACGCCCAGGCCGACCTCGAGCAGCGGCGACCGCTCGGCAAGGCTGAAGCCATCGCCGCGAAGCAGCTTGGCGATCTTGGGGAAGCCGCTGGCGTGGGGTTCGAGGTCCCAGCCCAGATAGCCCATCGGGAGGGTGTTGGTGGCGCGGCGGATGTCTCCTTCGCTCCGGTACATGTGGCTGGTGCCGAGTTCGGCCTGCATCCAACGGATGAGGTCGGTGAGTTCTTCGCGTTCGCGCACCGAAGGCAAGTACCTCGCGTACTTCTGGCCGATCGCGTTCCAATCCACCCCGTGCATGTTCTCGGCGTAGAAGAAGTCGCGCAAGTGACGCCAAGCGTCCCAGAAGATCTGACGCCATTCGGCCTCCGGCTCCACGGTGAAGCGCACGTTGGGCAGCGGGACGACGCCTGCGGTGGGCGGCAGATCGGTGCCCGTGGGCTCGACGACGCGGGGCGCCGCTCCGCCGACCAGCACCTTCTTGCCGTCCGCGCTGACCTCGAACGCCGTGCCTTGGGTCAGCACGCCCGCCTGCTTGGCCTTCAGGTCGTAGAAGCGGATCGTCGGGCCGTCTTGTACCAGCACGCGGTCGCCGAGCACCTCGACCTGCGAGGCGTCGCTCGGAGGCAGGGGCACCTCGATCGCCCGCTCGTAGAGGCCATCAAGGTCGAGGACGAACTCCTTCTTGGCTTCGGCGGGCTTGGGCTCGGGGCCCTCCTCGTCGTTTTTGGGGGCGAAGGGCGACACCTCGTCCTTGCGCAGGGCGAGCAACACCACCTTCCAGGGCTTGTCCGTGATCTGTTGGTTCAGCCAGGCGTCCCACCGAGGAGCAGCGTGGCGCTGCGTGGTGAACGCCAGCCACTTGCCGTCCCGGCTGAACGCGGGGTAGCGGTCGTTGGTCATCCCGTCGCCCAGCAGGGTGATGGACTTGTCCTCCAGCCGGTAGAGGGCGGTGCGCATAAACGACGTCTTGGCATTGAACGACTCGAACGCGAGCCACTTGCTGTCAGGCGACCAAGAGACGACGGGCCCATACCAGTACTTGCTGCCCGTGCCCTGCGCGAGAGTGCGCTCTTCCGAGCCGTCCGCGCGCACGATGCGCAGGTGAAACGTGCTGTCCACGTAGGAAATCCACTGAGAATCCGGCGACCAGGACATGGCCTGCAGGGTTCGCGCGGCCTTAGGAGTGATGGGTTTGGGCTCCGAGCCGTCGGGGCTGGCGGCGTAAATGCGTTGCTCGCCCTCTTCGTCGCCGATGAACGCCAATCGAGTGCCGTCCGGTGAGAGCTTGGGCATCCGGTAGCGCACGCCGTCCTTGGCGGCGAGCGTGGCCACCGCGCCCTGCTTGACCGGCACCGAGTAGAGGCGTCCGCGCGTCTCGACGAACAGCCTGGCACCCGTGGGGCCCAGACTCATGGACTGCACGAACGCCGAGGCGTTGGCCGCGAACGGCCGAGCGTGGACCTTGTCCGACACGATGGGGAGCGAGACGCCGCGCACCATGCCATCGGCTTCGATGATCGAAATGGCGAACCCGTGTTCGAACACGATCCGCTTGCCGTCGGTTTGCAGGGAGCGCACCTCTTCGGGGAACGGCCCGGCCAGCGTGCGGGCGCGCCCGCC
>JACFNW010000449.1:0-244 GCA_019454665.1 Fimbriimonadaceae bacterium
GTAAACAGCAGGTCACCGGTTCGAATCCGGTCGCCGGCTCCAAGTTTGAAGCCAAAACCTGCACAGAACGTGCGGGTTTTGTTGTTCTTGACCATCGCTGGCAGCAGAGCTTGTGGTACTGAACCGCGAAAAACGCAAACACCTCGACCACCGATTGGCGCACGGGCTGGGAACTCGTGGCACCCAACCACTTGGGGAAGCGGGTGGCATGGGTTCCCGACCTGGACTGAGTCCAGAACTCCCA
>JACFNW010000449.1:344-2474 GCA_019454665.1 Fimbriimonadaceae bacterium
CCGCGAAACACCCCGGCCAACGAGAGACGCCCGGGCTGGGAACTCGTGGCACCCGAACAACTTGGGGAAGCGGGTGGCATGGGTTCCCGACCTGGACTGAGTCCAGAACTCCCACCACGTTTCGACAGGTCGGAACCCATGATGGGACGCGGGACATTCACGAGTTCCAGCCCGCGAAACACCCCGGCCAACGAGAGACGCCCGGGCTGGGAACTCGTGGCACCCGTTAGGTTGGAACCCAGAGGAACGCGGCCATGCGCACCGCGTCCCCGTCGAAGGCGACGCCCTCCGACTCCAGACGCTCCCGCTGTTCGTGCGCCAGATGCGGGCTGCGGGAGGCGACGACCAAAGCGCCATTGGCCGCCACGACGCGCCACCAGGGCAACTCGGGCGGGCAGGACGCCATCCACTTCCCAACGATCACGCCGCTCACCGGCCCCGAGAGGGAGCGGCCGAGCAGCCCGTACGAACACACGTGCCCGGACGGGATTCGGGCCACGAGTTCGTACAGTTCCCGACGCCGCTCGCCGTAAGCCACGTCAGCGCTCCCGCGCCAGGTAGGCGTAGGCGTTGTGCGCGTGGATGGACTCGTGGTTCTCCACCTCGACCTCGTAGGACCGGATGCGCGGGTCGGCATCGAACGCCAACGCCACTTCGCGCACCATGTCCTCCACGAAGCGGGGGTTGTCGAACGCGCGCTCGGTGACCCACTTCTCGTCGGGACGCTTGAGCAAGGGATACAACGCGCACGAGGCCGCACCCTCGATCATCTCGATGAGTTCCTCGAGCCACACGTGGCCCTCGGTCTTCACGCGGGCGGTCACGTAGCCGCGTTGGTTGTGCGCGCCCCGATCCGAAATCTCCTTGGAACACGGGCACAACGTGGTGACGGGCACCACGACTTCCATCGTCAGGTCGAACTTTCCGTTTGCCTCGGCGATGAAGCGGCAGTCGAACGGCATCATGCCCACCTTCCCTGTGACCGGCGCCGGCTTGGCCATGAAGAACGGGAACATGACTTCGATGTGCGCGCTCTCGGCGTCGAGCCGCTCCTTGAGGGCACGCAGGATGTCCGGGAGACTGTGGACGCTCACTTCGGCTTGGTGCTCGTTCAGCACTTCGAGGAACCGGCTCATGTGGGTGCCCTTGAAGTGGTGCGGCAAGTTCACCGTGAGCGTGAAGTCGCCGATGGTGTGCTGCCGTTCGTTGGCCCGATCGAGCACGGCGATGGGGTACTTGACGCTGCGTACGCCCACTTTGTCGATGGGGATGTTTCTCGAGTCCTGCGAATTCTGGATGTCCACAAGGGGGGATTTCATGATGTTCGGCCCGAGGGGCGCTGGGATAGTCTACGCCGTCTGCGCGAGATTCGTCTGCGGGCGGTGAGACTTATGGGGGGTCCGCGCCTGCGCGCCGTCCTATAATGCCGTGCATGTCGCTCGTTCGCTATCGCCCGGCCGAAGCCGTCCGGTGGTTGGAGATGGGCTCGGGCACGACCGCCCGAGGCGCCCAACGCAGGGGCGCGGCCGTCTTCCGCTCGGAAGAGCCCGACCTCAAGCGAAGCGTTCGCGATGCCGCCGGTGCGATCGTGGGGGCGGGAAAATCCGCCATCGCCCATGCGCTGCACGCCCATTCGACCACGGTCGAGTACGTGCTTCACGACGACTACCTGGAGATCGTCGGTGGCGCCAAGACCCGGGTCGTCGCTTACAGGGATATCCAGCGCATGGTCTCGCGAGGCGACCGTGTGGACCTCGAGTTGGCGGATGGCTCGATCAAAATCGCTCCGCCCGCCTACATCTCGGTGGGGCGTGTTCGCGTTCCCATCGGTTGGAACCGCAACGGTATTGACGTGCCGTTCGATCTCCTGCCGGACGAGTTGAGCGCGCGCTGTCGGGTAAACATCGAATCCGAGTGACCGCCTGGAAGCCCCCCATTCCCGAAGACTGGCAACCCATCGTCGCGCGCGCCTTGGCCGAGGACCTCGGCACAGGCGATCTGACGGCAATTTGCTTGCCCACCGAACGCGCCGAGTGGTTCATCGAAGCCCAGGCCGAGGGCGTGGTGTGCGGGGTCGAGATCGCCCGCAGTCTGCTTTCGGCGGCTGGCGACTGCGTGGCGCTGGTGCAG
>JACFNW010000450.1 GCA_019454665.1 Fimbriimonadaceae bacterium
TCATCGCGGCGAGCATGTCGGCTTCGGAGACCTGGTTGGCTCCGGCTTCGACCATGCTGATCGCGCCCATGTGGCCGGCCAGCACGAGGTCGAGGTCCGACTCGTTCGTTTCCGAGATGGAGGGGAAGAGGATGAACTCGCCGTTGATGCGTCCGACTCGGACGCCGGCGATGGGACCCTCGAAGGGGATGTCGCTGACTGCGAGCGCCGCGCCAGCGGCGCAGATGGCGAGCACGTCGGGCGGGCAAGCCTGATCCACGGCGAACGGCATGGCGATGACTTGGATGTCGTTGCGCATGCCCTTGGGGAACAGGGGCCGGATGGGCCGGTCAATCAAACGGCTGACGAGCGTGGCTTTTTCAGACGGGCGTCCGCCGCGTTTCATGAAGCCGCCTGGAATCTTGCCGACGGCGTACTTGCGCTCTTCGTAGTCGCAGACGAGCGGAAGGAAGTCGATGCCCTCTCGGGCGGTTTTGGACATGGTGGCGGTGCCGAGCACCACGGTCTCACCCATGCCGAGGAGAACTGAGCCGCCGGCTTGTTGCGCGACGCGGCCCGTTTCGATGCTGAGGGTTTTGCCCCCAACCTCGAAGGAGTGGGAATGGATCATTGAATGGCCTCCTTAGCGAGGCTTGACTTCGCGGATGCCGAGGCGCTGGATCAGGTCGCGATACCGGGCGATGTCTTTTCGCCGCAGGTAGCCTTCGAGCCGTCGGCGCTTGCCCACGAGCATCATCAACCCCCTTCGCGAGTGGAAATCCTTCCGGTTGGAACGCAGATGCTCGGTGATCTGCTGAATCCGCGCATGGAGCAACGCGATCTGCGCCTCCGGCGAGCCCGTATCACCCTCTTTCTGACCGTACTCGGCCAGCAAAGCATCTTTCTTTTCCTTGGACAGCGGCATGTTTTGAGTCAGTTGCCTCCAGAATGTCTGGGTGGCTGGTGCGGTAAGCCGCTCTGTGCAAGCTCCCGTGGGAGCCTCCAAACAACGGCGTACGACGCACGCAGACCGATGGACACTATACCCGCGCGCCCCCGGGAAGTCAAGGGCCGGGTCGTTTGGTCCGCAAGGTCATCGTCCCAGGATCGAGGAGAACAGCGCGTCGAAGACGATCCCCGAGGCGCCGTTGCCCACGATCCGGCGATGCGCCTCGATCACGGCCTGCCGGGCTTCACCGTTCAGCGCACCCTCTTGGGATAGGTAATCCGCTAGAAGCTCCAACGTCTCGGCGTTCGCCTGGCGCGCGCCCAATTCGAAAGCGTTGCCATAGGCGCCGGCGATGGCGGCGAACTCCTCGCCCGCCACAAGCGCTTCGCCGCGAGGACGGCGCGACAGACCCTTAGCGAACGCCTGCAACGAAGCGAACAACTCTCGATGCTCGCGCAAGCGGTTGGCTTCGCCGGGCGAACCGCGCACCAGGGCCACTTCTGCCGGCGTCAGGTCGCCCAGCACCTGCGAGGCGTCCTGGTCGGTCGGCAATTCGCACACCACGCACACGCAGCGGCTGACGATCGTGGGCAGCACGCGGCTGAGCGTCTCGGTGGTCAGAATGACTTTGGCGTAGGTGGGCGGCTCTTCCAGCGTCTTGAGCAACGCGTTCGCCGCGCCTTCGTACATGCGGTCGGCGCCCTCGATGAGCACGACTTTCGAGCGGCCAAGCAACGGCCCCGTGCGGAAGAAGTCAAGCACGGGCACCACGCCCTCCTCCTCTCGATCGGTGTTGGACGTGATGTGCCCGATCCGGATCCAGTTGCTTGGCTGAACGGGCAGGATGCGCTGAAAGTCGGCGTGTCGCCCCTTGGCGATGCTGAGGCAACTGCGGCACTCGCCGCACGGCAGACCGTCAACGGGTGCGTTGCAGAGCCAGCAGGCCGCGAGGTGCATGGCCATGGTGGTCTTGCCCGACCCTGGGGGCCCGTAGAACAGCACGCCGTGGACGCCGGCGGCTTGGGCCGCGATGGCATGGGTGACGCGTTTGGCCGATTCCAGCCCGACCAAGACGCTCGGATCCGTGGGGACGACGGCCATCAGAAACGTTCGAACTGTTCGACGGGCAACACGAAGACGACGGCCCCGCCGACGGGGACTTTGACCGGGCTCGGGATGAACGCTCCGGGCGGCGCGGCCTCGAACGGCATCACGTTGACCATCTGCTCGCGGGTCTTGCAGTTCTGCGCGACCAGTTGGAGCAGGGGCTCGCGCTCGTCTTCCTCGACGCCGATGAGGAACGTCGTGTTGCCTTCCCGAAGGAAGCCGCCGGTCGAGCCGATCACGGTGAATTTGAAGCCCGCTTTGATGAGCTCCTCGGTGATCTTGTTGCGATCGCGGCTATGGACGATGCAGAGGACGAGTTTCACGCCTGAACCCATTATATACGGTTTGGTTGAGTTCGGCTGACGAAGGGGAATCGCGTCCCTTGGAGGGTCGCCCTCCGTGGCGACCGAGGGGACCATTGCGGACTCCAGAGAC
>JACFNW010000451.1:0-1071 GCA_019454665.1 Fimbriimonadaceae bacterium
GGCGACTGCGTCGCCCAAGGGCTCAGCGTGACGGGCATTCCTGCCGGATGTTAGGATGACCAACCTACGGCACGTCGGGAACCCAGCGGACGCTCGAATCCACATACGCCACGATCCGGCCACCGGGCATCGAGATGAAGCCAAGCACCGTTTGCGAGGGGTTCTCCACGTCCATCAGCGAGCCACCTTTGAACGCATAGACGAAGCCCTCCATCAGCTTGTTGTTCTTGAGATAGGGCGCGATGAGCGATTGCCAGTCGGCACGGTTCGAAGGCAGGTTGTCGTCGTTGTCGGCCGAGTAGATGAGGAACCCGGTGGCCACCTGCTTGGCCTGCTGCAGCTTTTCGCTTCGCTCCCTGGCTGCCTTCGCCTGCTCGTAAAGGGCGATGGGCACCGGGACCAGTTCGCTCACCAGCGCCAGGCCCTGGCTGGTGTAAGCCACATAGCGGTTATTGGGGTCTACGGCGATGGTCCCGGCATCGAAGCCCATGACGGCAGGCGTGAAGTTCTCGGGCACCTTGGGCTGCTCCCCAGGAGCACGGCCAGGCAACATCTCTGGCAAGGGGCCGTGAGCCAGGGCGATGGCGGTCTTGGCCGAAGCGCCAAACCGGTCGGAGAAGTCGAAGGACTGGACGCGGCCCTGAATGAAAGGGGCCGGCGGCTGGTAGATCTCGAAGGGAGGAACCTCGCGCAAGGTCAATGTGGCGAGATCAACTTCGTGGAAGCGACGCTCGTTGTAGACGTTCCCACTGACCATGAAGGATGCCATGCCGATCCGTTTCCCATCCTTGGACCACACGGGGTAGCTGGGGGTGGACCGGCCCAGACCCTCCAATGGGGCGGGGTCGCTCCGGCGGTTATGTTGGAGCAACACTCCAAACATCTGCTCGCCTTGCCGGTAATAGGCGAAGCCCATGGGTTGAGTGGGCGAGAGGCTGAGCGTAACCGAATCCGATTCCGGTGCCGTCAGCACGATCGTCCGCTGGCCCGAAGCCGCGTCGAAACGCTCCAGCATGTTCTGGCTGGGGGTGTCTACGAACCTCCCCTCCGCGGATCGCAACCCTACGCTCT
>JACFNW010000451.1:1081-2469 GCA_019454665.1 Fimbriimonadaceae bacterium
GTACGAGGTGCCCGCCATCCACTCCATGCCGATCGCGGGTGGCGGCCCGCCGGGCGCCTTGGACTCCCACCGACCGCCCAGTATCGTGCGTCCGGTCGCCGGGATGTAAACCTCGAGCACGACCGCCGTCGGGGGCATGGTCCTCTGGCTGCCGGGGTTGGCGATCTCGTCTCGATAGACCTGCGCCAGACCGTCCACCGACATGCGCACGATGGCCAAGAACCGCCCGTCGGGCGACCACATCAAATTGCCCACGGAGCCCTGCGCCGCGCAAACGGGCGGGAACACGCGATAGGCCCTTTCTCCATGCACGAGCCACTTGTCCTCAGGCCACTGGGCCGAGGCGACACAACAAGCAGCCGACAACAACAGCACGAAACCCCGCATGGGATCATTATACAAATGCCGCCACTCGGCTAGAATCAAGGGCGTAGGTGCACGCGATGACGATTCACTCGCTCTCCCTCGTCGTAGCCCTGTTGGGCCAGCAGACAACCACCCCGGTCGCGGTGCCGACCCCGCCGAGCCCGCCCAACCCCTTCGCTCAAAGCCAAACGACCTGGGCCGACGTGATGTCGGGCAAAGCCATGCCGTTGACCGTAAAACTCGACGACATCGGCGACGCGTATCAGGCCGTCGAACTGACCATCACGGGATCCAGCGGCGACGCCGGCGCGGGAATCATGGGCGCCATGATGGGCATCATGATGGGCGCGACCAACCCCTACGCCGATGTGATGTCCAAGCACTGGACCACGGGCGAGATCATCACGGTCGGCGGCCAGACGTACTTGGTCACCTACAAGGCGAAGGTCAATCCCGACGCCCAGAGCATGACCGAGGACATGCCCAAGTTCAACACGTCCGACGAGTTGCGGCTCACGCTGGTGCTGTCCAGCAGCATCGCGAGCTTCTCGCCGACGGGCATCGGCAAGGCGAAAGCCATCGAACTCCGCAATCAGCCACCGGACTTGGGCGGCCTGCTGGGCGGGCTGGGCGGACTCACCCAGCCCGACGAGGAGCCCGAGGCCGAACTTCCGCCGAAAGCCGAATCGTACAAGCGGGCGGTCGCGCTCGGCAAGGCCATCCGATCCTATGCGGACATCATGGAGAAGTACCCGGAACCCGAAGACGCGGAGGACCTCGTTTACATCGTGGACATGGATGGGACCGTCGGGCAGACCGTCAACCCCAATGGCGGCGCATTCGTGATGAACCCCAAACTGCGCGGACTCGCGCCCGTCGAGGGCAAGCGTCCTATGTTCTACGAGACGGAGGCGTGGCCCGACGGCTCGCGGTTGGTGGGCTATACCGACGGCACGGTCGAGGAGGTCGAGGCCAAAGCGTGGGCCGCTTTGGCGCGGAGCATGGGCGTCGGCCGATGAGTT
>JACFNW010000452.1 GCA_019454665.1 Fimbriimonadaceae bacterium
ATCTCGGCGAAGCCATACGTCACGTGGACGCCGGCCCGCTCCAACTTGCGCGCCCACACCAGGTTGTTGCTCTCGTCGAACCGCGCTTTGAGTTCGACCATCGCCGCCACTTGCTTTCCCGCCTCGGCGGCCTGCAACAGGGCGTCCACGATGGGCGATTCGGCCCCGACCCGGTAGAGCGTCTGCTTGATGCCGATCACGGCCGGGTCGTTGGCTGCCGCGCGCACAAAGCCCTCGACCGAGGCGAAGCTGTCGAACGGGTGATGGACCAAGACGTCGCCCTTGGCGATCGTGGCGAAGAGGTTGCCTTCGCGCAGTCGCTCGCTGAGCACGGGCGTGTGCCGGGCGTATCGCAGCTTGGGCTTGGGCAGGGAAGCCAAGTCCGAAAGCCCCTCCATTCCCAGCATCCCAGGCACTTCGAACACGTCTTCTTCGTCCAGATCGAGAATGGTGCGCAGCGTCCGCCGAACCTCTTTGGGCATTTTCGGAGCGACTTCGAGCAACACCGCAGCGCCGAAGCGCCGCGCGCGAATCGTCTCCTCGATGGTGGTCACAAGGTCGGCGGCGTCGGTCTCGCGGATCTCGATGTCGGCATCCCGTACGACCCGGAACAAGTGCGTTTCCCGCAACTGGACCCCCGGGAACAGCGAATCCAGATGGTGGGCCAACAGGTCTTCGCTGGTCACGAAATCGCGTCCGCCAGGCAGCGCGATGAACCTGGGCAGCACGGAAGGGACCTTGACGCGGGCCAGCTTGGGCGCCTTCTTGTCCCCGATGACGACGGCCAGATTCAAGCTGCGGTTCGAGATGAAGGGCGGGGAAGGGCTGGGGTGCAGGATGAGCGGCGTGCAGACGGGGAACACGTCCCGCTGGAACTTGTCGGCCAGCCACGCGCGCTGGGCTTCGTCCAGTTCCTCGATGCGTCGCAGCCGAATGCCCTCCTGAGCCAACAAGGGCCAAAGAGCCTCCAACGCACCCGCCGCCCGCACTCGAAGCGGTAGGGCATGCTCGCGGACGAGTTCGAGTTGCTCCTGAGGCGTGAGGCCGTCCACGGTGAGCTGCAACCCGCCGCT
The DNA here is from genome assembly GCA_019454665.1 of Fimbriimonadaceae bacterium. GTDB lineage: Bacteria > Armatimonadota > Fimbriimonadia > Fimbriimonadales > Fimbriimonadaceae > UBA2387. Next base: position 1,074 of record JACFNW010000452.1, read on the forward strand.
GTCCCGCTGCTCCATCCAACCCGAAACGCGGACCATGTAGAACTCGTCCAGATTCGACTCGAAGATGGAAAGGTAGAACAGGCGTTCCAGCAGGGGCGTCGTCTCGTCCTCGGCAAGCTCCAAAACGCGCGCGTTGAACCGGAGCCAGCTTAGCTCGCGGTTGAGGTACCTGGGCTCGTTCACGGCGTCGGAACGGCGTCTCAACGCTTGCCCCCCTGTCGCGCCTGCTCCAACAGCGCGCCCTCGCGCACGCCGTAAGAACTGACGGTCATTTCGACGGCGCCCAGTCGCCGCAGGATCGCCCGGTAGGCGACCGCGCCCGGCAACAGCGTGGCGGCACGCTTCTCCTTGACCGAAAACCGCGCGACGATCTGCGATACGCGAAGCCGCTGCGCGCTCCAAACGATGTAATCCAACTCGGGCAAGGCAAGGGCACGGTCGCCGTCGGGATGCAGCGCGCGCCACAGCCCTCGCGCCACGCCACCCGAGGCCACGACGCGCGGCACCTGGGCCAGCTCGGCCTCGCTCAGCGTCTCTTCGACGAACCGCTCCAGACGCTCCAAGGTCGTGGGCGAGCAGGGCTGGCCCAGGCCGAAGGTCGCGATGAGCCGGCCCGTGCCCAACGGCAACGAGCGCTCATCCAGAATGGCGTCTCCGTGGGTGTGCGCGATCTGGATGCTCCCTCCGCCGGCTTCGACATAGGCCATCGCGCCCCAGAACTGGGTGTCCAGGCTTGCACCGAGGACGCCGAGTTCGGCCTCGCGCCTCGGGCTGGCGAGTTCGACGCGCAGTCCGGTTGCCCGTTCGATCTCGTCGAGGGCTTCGCCGTGGTTGGCGGCCGCACGGACGGCTTCGGTCGCGAACACGGTCAGCGGCTCCGCGCCTTCGGCCTGAGCCAGCGCTTTGAACCGCAGCAGCGCTTGGATGACCTCCTTGACCGTGGCCTCGGGAAGCTCTCGCTGAGCGGACACGATCTCGCCCAGCGACAGCCACTCGGAGCGGTTGACCATTCGGGTCAGGCGTCGGCCATCGGTGCGCGCGATGAGCAGATGGGCGGTGTTGCTCCCGATGTCGACCGTGGCCAGCGTTCTCATGGGGACTTGCCCTTGGTCAGCCGTACGATGCCGTCCTCGGGCACGGTCACCTTCGCCCACTCGTTCCTGCTTTCGGTGGAGCCGGCGACTTTGAATGGACCTACGGGCACCCAGATGGCCCGTCCCTTCCAGTCGGTCGGAAACGTCCAGGAGATGTCTTCCTTCGGCTCGATCGTCTTGATCAACGCGGCCGGAAGTGTTAGGGCCTTGCGCTGTTCGTTCAGGTAGAAGGTCTGCCGCAGATCGGAGGCCGACAGGAAGCGCTCCATATAGAGGACCAACCCGATCAAGGCGTC
>JACFNW010000453.1 GCA_019454665.1 Fimbriimonadaceae bacterium
GCCAGCCGCAAATCGTACGTGCTACGCATCGAGACGTACCACTCGAGCACTTCGCGCGCCGTGGCGAGCAGACTGCCCACCAGCCAAAAACCGGCCTGCAGGCCCACCAGCGCCAACACGGCGCCCCACCGCTGGTCGAGCGGTTCGGCGGTCGCGTTCAGAATCCGATTCGTGACGTCGCGCGTCAAGAACACGGAAAACTGCGTGAGCGGCACCGCGACGAGAATCAGCAGCAGACCGAGGATGAACTTGCCTCGATAGCGGGCCGCAAACGGCCAGAAGCGCCTCAGCACGCCGACGAACGCCCGCATCGTGAGGCGCGGGTGGGCTGCGTAGGGCTGGGGGGCGCTCATGGAATGGACAAGAAGGCGGACAAGGACCTGCCCACGTGGAGCAGGCCCTCATCTTGACGGGTCAGGAACCGCCTACTGAGGCGGGTCGGTGATGCGTTCTCGATAACCCGGCTGGCCGCGCTTGGGCGGGTCCGGATCTTCGAGGTCTTCCTTCGTGACTTTCGTGAGGTCCACCTTTTGGGCGGGCGGGTCCGTGGCTCTCCAAACGAAGAACCCGGCCACGACCACGACCAAGCCGATGATCACCCACACCACGACGGGACTGAGCTGGCTCTTCATCACTCGTTCGCGCTATACCACTTGCCCCAGTAGGTGGTGTCGATGCCGCCCTGGTTGTGGGGAAGAGGAATGAACGTGCCGTTGTTCGGACCATAGCCCGCACAGTCTTCGGCGTCGCCCACGGTGGCGTGGACCGAACCGACCTTGGTGAACGCCACGGTTCCGGCATGGCCGTCGCCGTAGCCGGTCACGATGCGGTCGCGGTGGAAGGTCTTCGCCGCCAAGAACACCCGGTTCAAACGCGTGTTGGCCACGGTCGTCGGGTCGACGCCCACGGCGCAGCCAGCTTCATCGGTGATGAAGTTGAACCCGGTCGCCAGGTTGGCTGTCGGGCGTGTGCTGATCGTGTAGGCCGCGCGCTTGGAGATCTCTTCCTGAGCCGAGATGTTGCGGTAGACGCGGGGGAAGAACTGGTCGGGCGGCGTGAACGGCTCGTAAGCCAGCCAGCCATTGCGGTTCGCCGAAATGGAGACGAACTGCGACCAAGTCCAGTTGATGGAGTCGCCGGTCTGCACCGGAATCCCACGAGCCGCGTCGAACACGATGTCCCGGCTCTTGATGTACGGTTCGAGAAGGCGGTAGTAGCCTGCCGTCGGGCTGGTCGTCACATCCTGCCACAGGTGGCCGATGTCGTCGTAGTCGCCGGAGTACATCAAGCCGCCGAGCGTCACCTGCTTGATGTTGGAGATGGTCGAGGTCGTTTTGGCCGCGCCCTTGGCCTGTGCGTACACAGGGAAGAGCATGGCGGCGAGGATCGCGATGATCGCGATCACGACGAGGAGTTCGATGAGCGTAAACGCACGAGAGGTTTGCTTCATTGCCAGGTCCTATGGGGTCGTTGCCCGCAACGATGCGGGCGTCAAATCGAGGTGGGTCACGTGGTGTCACCCGGTTGGAATTCGGTGGGAAGAACAGTCCGCAGTTCCACGGCACGTCCTTCGATGACTTCGACGAGCAATTCGACCGCGCGTTGGGCCACGCGCGACCACGACGCACGCACCGTGGTCAGGCGTCGAGCCGGTTCGACCGGGGGCTCGATGCCGTTGAAGCCCGCGATGGCCAACTCGTCCGGGACCGAGACGCCTTCTCTCAGGCAGTGCGACAGCAACGCGTTGGCGCTGGGATCGCCCCAGCAGACCGCCGCGGTGATGCCCAATTCCCTGCGCCGCCGCATGAGGTCGAGTTCCGCTTCGCCCAGACTGCCCTTCCAATCCGTCGTCGTGGCCGGATAGACCTTCATCCCGAGTTCTTCGGCGCGGGCTTCGAACGCGGCGTAGCGCCGTCCAGCCGAATCCGATTCGCCTGGACACGTCCGGTAGAAGATGGCCCGGTGGCCCTTTTCGTGCAGGTGATCGGCGATCAGCCGCGAGCCGTGCGCATCGTCGGCGATCACCGATGGCATCCCCTGAATCGCATCGGTCATCGCCACGACGGGGAGCCGCGCGTCAATCAAGCGTCGGATGAGCGGGTCGCTCGGCGCCGCCAAGGCGATCAAGCCGTCAATCTTGCCGCCGACGAGTTCGCGGTACACCTCGTCGAGCCCGCGCCGATAGAACGAGTAGTGGATGATGAGGTCGCGCTGCGTTTCGCCGCATCCGTTCTGCAATCCCGTCAGCACCTCGGCGTGGAACGGGTCGTGTGGTTCCAGGTGGCCGTAGCCGAAGTAGAACCCCACGATGTTCGTGGAACGCTGGACGAGGGCGCGCGCGATGGCGTTCGGCCGGTAGCCGAGGTCCTTGGCGATGCTGGCCACCCGCTCGCGCGTCTCCGGCGAGACGCGGGTGTTGGATCGGCTCCCGTTCAGGATCGAGGACACCGTGGCCGA
>JACFNW010000454.1 GCA_019454665.1 Fimbriimonadaceae bacterium
AGCGGAGGGCGAGCGTGCGTCGGCGTTCGGGCCGCACTTCCATGGGGACTTGATAGGTCTGACCGCCCACGCGTCGCGGACGCACTTCCACCTGCGGCATCGCGTTGTGGAGCGCGCGATCGAACACGTTGATGGGCTCTTCGCCCACCTTTTCGGCGGCTCGATTCAGGGCGGTGTAGAAAATCTTCTCGGCGGTGGACTTCTTGCCGTCGAGCATCATGCGGTTGATGAACCGCTGGATCATCTCCGAGCCATAGACCGGGTCGGGCAGGATGATGCGTTTGGGGGCGGCGCCTTTGCGTGGCATTACTTCTTCTTTCCTCCAGCGGCGGCTTGGCCGGGCTTGGGTCGCTTGGTGCCGTACTTGCTGCGGCCCTGCATGCGCTTGGACGTGCCAGCGGTCTGCTGGGTACCCCGCACGATGTGGTAGCGCACGCCGGGAAGGTCCTTCACACGACCGCCGCGCACGAGCACCACCGAGTGCTCTTGCAGGTTGTGGCCCTCGCCGGGAATGTAGGCGGTCACCTCCACGCCGTTGGTCAGACGCACACGAGCCACCTTCCGAAGCGCCGAGTTGGGCTTCTTGGGCGTCTGGGTGCGGACGACGGTGCAGACGCCCCGCTTTTGCGGGTTGCCTTTGAGCGCAGGCGACTTGGACTTCAGTTTCGCGGTCGCGCGCCCCTTCCGGACGAGTTGGTTGACTGTCGGCATACGAGTCGTGTTCTCTTCGATTTCGTTCGGTCTCGAACGGGGACGCTCAACAAAAAACGCCCTCGCATTGCACGATGGGGCGTCGCAGGGCGGGATCGAAAGTCCCAGTTTTCGCGATGTGAGCGTGTTACCTTGCGGTTGCGCCTCCTCGTGCCGAGATTCGGTTGAACTCAAACGGGACACCCGTTCAAGCCTGAGAGAGTATGAACGTTGGCGATGGGCCTTGTCAAGGGCCCCGGTTCAAGCGTCCCCGCTTCCAAAGTGGAACCAGAAGGTCGCGCCCCCCACTGGTCCGGACTCCGCTCGGCAAGCGCCGCCGTGTCGCTGAACAATGCGTGCCACCGTCGCCAAGCCGATCCCCGTCCCGGGGAACTCGTGTTGCCCATGCAACCGAACAAAAGGATCGAAGATCCTGGCCGCCTTCTCCGGATCGAAACCGACGCCGTTGTCTCGAACGAAGAACCAGCGGGTCCCTTCCACCGTCTCGGAACCCACCTCGATGGTCGCCTCCTCGACGGGCTTGGTGTACTTCCAGGCATTGTCGAGCAGGTTGTGCAACACGTCCCTCGCCAGCGACTCGTCGGCCTTCGCGACCAAACCGGGTTGAACGGTGAAGGACACCGTTCGGCCCGGGTTCGCTGCAGCAAGGTCCGCGCCCACTGCCTCGGCGGTTTGGGTTAGATCCATCGCGACCTTGTTCAGAGGGGCCGCCGAGACCACCGACAGCCTCAGCAGATCGTCGACCAGAGCGCGGAGTCGCGCCGTGGCGGCTTCGATGCGCTCGACCAATAGCACTCCCTCGCCGCCCAAAGAATCACCGTGGTCCTCGCGCAACATCTGGGAGAAGCCCACGATCGTTCGCAGCGGAGACTTGAGGTCGTGCGCGGCCACGTAGTTGAACGCGGTCAGCCGTTCGTTCGCCTCTTCGAGGTGCAGGGTTCGCTCCCGAACCTGCTCCTCGAGAAGCCGATTCGACCGCTCCAGCTCGTTTGCGCGGTCGTGCTCAAGGGCGTTCAGCGCCTCCAGCGACTTCTGCAGTGAGCCCAGGGACCGGTAGACCAAGGCGTACAGCAGGCCACAGGTGATCAGAATGTAGAGGAGCCCCTTGATGGTCTGGGCCATGCGTTGCTGTGACGGGTCGGGCAACACGGACAGGATGGCCCAGTCCGACAGCAGTATCCAAGCCACGCCGAAGGCGCAGTAAACCACGGCCACCCTCAAAGCTTGCCATCCGATTCTCGTCATCAACGACCCCCAGCGACCCGTAACGTAGGAAGTATAGTCGCGTTCATCGGGGTTAATCGCCCCCAAACGCACAGGATGAGACAAGTTCATTACGATGTGATCGTGGTCGGCGCTGGCCATGCCGGAATCGAGGCTGCTTTGGCCTCGGCGAGGCTTGGCGCGCGGACCCTGTGTCTCACGCTTCGAGCCGACCGCATCGGCCACCTTCCGTGCAACTGCTCCATCGGCGGGCCGGCCAAAGGGCACATGGTGCGCGAGATTGATGCCCTTGGCGGCCAGATGGGCATTGCTGCGGACCGCGCGTTGACCCACATTCGCCGAGTGGGCACCGGCAAGGGCCCGGCCGTGCAGACCCTGCGCGCCCATGTGTGCAAGACCCTCTATCCGGCGATCATGCGGGAGACGCTTCAAGGACAACACGGTCTCGATATCGTCGAAGGGATGGCCGAGCGCCTGATCGGCAACGAGCGGGTGGAGGGTCTCGAAGCCGCGGTGGG
>JACFNW010000455.1 GCA_019454665.1 Fimbriimonadaceae bacterium
GCAGGGAGCGCACCTCTTCGGGGAACGGCCCGGCCAGCGTGCGGGCGCGCCCGCCGCTGGGCGAAACGGCCATCACGCTGAAGCCTTTCGGCCCCTCGGCGGCGTAGGCGATGCGGTCGCCCACCCACACGGGGAACTCGTGCGAGCCATCCGAAACCGCCACCTTCTTGAACCGCTTCGCCACGAGGTCGCCTACCCAGATGTCGTTCTTCAGGCCGCCCTTGTAGCGGAACCAAGCGTCGTCGAACCTCAGGAACCGGTTGAACGCCAGCCGCTTGCCGTCGGGCGAGAAGGAGCCGTGGGAAGCAAACTCCAAGGGCAACCGCTCGGCCACGCCGCCCGAGAGGGGCACCACTTTGAGCGCAAAACTGCGGGGAAAAGAACGCGTCTGGACGAGGAGGCCCTTGCCGTCGGGAGTCCAGTCGAGCACGTTGGCGTAGTCGCCGGTGAACGTGAGACGCTTGGGCAGCCCGCCTTCGACTGGCATGACGTAGGCTTCGCGCGGGCCGTCGTACTCGGCGGTGAACGCGATGTGCCGCCCATCGGGCGAGAAGCGGGGGAACCGTTCGACGCCGTCGTGGCGGGTCAAGCGCTTGGTTTCGCCCGTGGCCAGGTCGCCGATCCACACGTCGCCCTCGCACCGGAACACGATGCGTTCGCCGTGGATGTCGGGCTCACGCAGGATGGCGGGTGCCGGTTGGGCGAGTGCAAGAAGGAGCGGCGCGATCACGCCTTGGATTGTGGAGCATCCGCCCCGCTCCCGTCCACTTTCGGGCGAATCAGTCTTCGACGCGGACGCCCATGCTGCGGGCCGAACCCGCCACGATGCGCATCGCCATCTCGACGTCCGTGGTGTTGAAGTCCTTCATTTTCTCCTCGGCGATGCCTCGGAGCTTGTCCTTCGTGAGCACGGCGACCTTTTGGGTCTTGGGGTTGGCCGCGCCCTTGTCGATGCCGGCGGCCCGCTTGATGAGGTCGCTCACCAGGGGCTGCTTGACGACGAAGGAGTAGGAGCGGTCCTCGTAGACGGTGATTTCGACGGGCATCACGAAGCCCATCTTGGGCGCGGTCTGCTCGTTGAACTTCTTCAAGAACTCCATCATGTTGATGCCCGCGCCGCCGAGAGCGGGACCGACGGGCGGCGCCGGCGTTCCCTTCCCTGCGGGGATGTTCAACTTGATGACAGACGAAATCTTCTTGGCCATGATCGTATCCGTGGGTGCGCACCGTCGGAGCGGGATGGAAGCGGTTCAACCGCCCCAGCGGGCAAACGTCCGCAAAGTGTACCCGTCGAGAGAGATGCCGTGCCCAAGGGCAGGGAGACGACCCGCGAACCACAGACGGCACTCACGGGTGACGATGAAACGATGCTTAGCGGCCCTTTCGGTTCAGACGCAGAGCGTAAACCGACGAAGACGCCGTGATGTACAACCAATCGCGGTCCGCGCCGCCGAACGTGCAGTTCGTCGGGTTCTCGGGAAGGTCCACGCGGAGCAGATTCTTGCCGGCGGGATCGAGGGCGATCATCTGCTTGAGCATGGGCACGGTCACATAGAGGTTTCCCCCGGCGTCGAGCGTCATGCCGTCGCCGCCGGGGAACGAGCGTCCACCGTGGTCGGGCGTCTCGAATATCCGCCGTTCCGGACCGAGTTTGCCGGGGCCCTCGATGGCGTACGCCCGCACGAACGCGTCGCCCGTGGGGTGGACGTACAGAGTCTTCTCGTCCAGCGAGTAGGCGATGCCGTTGGGCCAGGGCAGGTCGGGGATCGCCATTCGAGCCTTCCCTCCCTTGGGCACGAAGTACACCGACATCTTGGGCTGCGTCAACTTGCCGTCGCCGAACTTCGGGTCGGTGAAGTAGAGGTCGCCGTTCTTGGCGATGGCCAGATCGTTGGGAGCGTTGAAGCGGACGCCGCCAAACGTGTCGGCCACGACTCTGTGGGCCTTGGTCTCCAAATGGAACGCCCCGACCATGCCGGCGTCGCCTTGACATGCGAACACCTCGTCGTCATGAATCGCCAGCCCGTTGGCCGCTTTCGTGTTTTCCGCAAAGACCGAAAGTTCGCCGTCGGGGTCGAGCGCGTAGATGCGGTTCGCGGGGATGTCGCTGAACAGCAACCGGCGGTGTTTGGCGTCCCAAATGGGGCCCTCCGTGAACTGGAATCCGGTTCGGACGAGGCGGAGGGGTTCGACGATCTTGAGGTCTTCCATAGGGGTCTTCACCGGAGCGGCGGGGGCCGTCTGGCCAAGGGCAGACAAAGCGATCAGGGCCGACAGCGTCCAAAGCACAGGTTAGCCTAGCGGATTCGCGCGCCCGCCGTCAACCGCCGGCGTGATACACTGGGACCAGGAGCCCCATACCCAGTGATCATCGCCGCCCTCGCCCTTGGATCGGTCCTGTTGGCCGATGACCTTCTTCCCGATATCACCATCTGGGACGAGAA
>JACFNW010000456.1 GCA_019454665.1 Fimbriimonadaceae bacterium
CCTCGGCCGCGTTCTGGATCGGCGAGAGCGGCGGCACATACCAGACCATCGGCAGAGTGCGGTATTCGGGATGGAGCGGGAAGGCGATCTTCCACTCCATCGCCAGCTTCCAGACCGGCGAGTTGCGAGCGCCCTCGATCCAGTCCTCGGGCACGCCTTCCCTGCGGGCGGCGGCGATCACCTCGGGGTCGCGCGGGTCGAGAAACACCCCAAGCTGCGCGTCATAGAGCGCATCCTCACGCTCGACCGAGGCCGCCTCGGCGATCCGGTCGGCATCGTAGAGCATGACGCCGATATAGCGGATCCGCCCGACGCAGGTTTCCGAACACACCGTCGGCTCGCCCGCCTCGATGCGCGGATAACAGAAGATGCACTTCTCGGACTTCCCGGTTTTCCAGTTGTAGTAGATCTTCTTGTACGGACAGCCGGAGACGCACATGCGCCAGCCGCGGCACTTGTCCTGGTCGATGAGGACGATCCCGTCCTCCTCGCGCTTGTAGATGGAGCCGGATGGGCACGCCGCGACGCAGGTCGGGTTGAGGCAGTGCTCGCACAGCCGCGGCAGGTACATCATGAACGTGTTTTCGAACTGACCGTAGATGTCCTTCTGGACACCTTCGAAGTTGTAGTCCTCGGACCGCTTCGAGAACTCGCCGCCGAGGATCTCCTCCCAGTTCGGGCCCCACTCGATCTTTTCCATGCGCTCGCCCGAAACGAGGCTGCGCGGGCGTGCGGTGGGGAACGCCTTCGATTCCGCCGCCGATTGCAGGTGGCCGTAATCGAACGTGAATGGCTCGTAGTAATCGTCGATCTCGGGGAGGTCGGGATTGGCAAAGATCTTCGCCAGCAGCCGCCACTTGCCGCCCATGCGCGGCTGCAGCCGCCCGTGGCGCAGGTCCCAGCCGCCGTTCCAGCGACGCTGGTTTTCCCAGTCCTTCGGATAGCCGATGCCGGGTTTGGTCTCGACGTTGTTGAACCAGGCATATTCCACGCCTTCGCGGCTGGTCCACACGTTCTTGCAGGTGACCGAACAGGTGTGGCAGCCGATGCACTTGTCGAGGTTCAGGACCTTGCCGATCTGCGCGCGGATCTTCATGCTGCCGTCTCCCCTTCTGCGAGGGCTCCTTCGAGCCAGTCGACCTTTGCAAGCTTGCGGACGATGACGAATTCGTCGCGGTTGGACCCGACGGTGCCGTAGTAGTTGAAGCCGTAGCTCTGCTGGACGTAGCCGCCGATCATGTGGGTCGGCTTCAGAATGGCGCGCGTCACGGAATTGTGGATGCCGCCTCTCTGTCCGGTCAGCGGCGAGCCGGGCACGTTCACGATCTTCTCCTGCGCGTGATACATGAAGAGCGTTCCCTCCTTCATGCGCTGGGAAACGACCACGCGGGCCACAAGCGCCCCATTGGTGTTGAAGGTTTCCACCCAGTCGTTGTCGACGAGCCCGGCCTTTGCCGCGTCCACCTCCGACATCCAGACGATGGGCCCGCCGCGCGACAGCGTCAGCATCAGCTGATTGTCGGTGTAGGTGGAATGGATGCCCCATTTCTGGTGCGGCGTGATGAAGTTCAGCACCACGTGCTTCTCTCCCGCCGCCCGGTCGAGCATGGGCTTCACCGCCTTGGTGTCGATCGGCGGGCGGTACACGCACAGCCCTTCGCCGAACGCAAGCATCCACTTGTGATCCTGATAAAGCTGCTGCCGCCCCGTCAGCGTGCGCCACGGGATCAGTTCGTGCACGTTGGTATAGCCCGCGTTGTAGCAGACGTGCTCGCTCTCCAGCCCCGACCATGTGGGCGAGGAGATGATCTTGCGCGGCTGGGCCTGGATGTCGCGGAAACGGATCTTCTCGTCTTCCTTGGGCAGCGCGAGATGGGTGTGGTCGCGTCCCGTGAACTTGGACAGCGCCTCCCACGCCTTGATCGCGACCTCGCCGTTGGTTTCCGGCGCGAGCATCAGCAGCACTTCCGCCGCGTCGATCGCGGTGTCGATGCGCGCCATGCCCTTCGTCGGCCCTTCGGCGGTCACGACTCCGTTCAGCTTGCGCAGGTTCTCCACCTCGTGCTCGGTCTTCCACGCGATGCCCTTGCCGCCATTGCCGAGCTTGTCCATCAGCGGGCCGAGCGCGGTGTAGCGCTTGTAGAGGTTGGGGTAGTCACGCTCGACGAGCGCGACGCCCGCCATCGTCTTGCCGGGAATCGGCGCGGTTTCGCCCTTGCCCCAGTCCGCGACGTCGAACGGCTGCGCGATCTCGTTCGCGGTGTCGTGCTGGATCGGCGTGAGGACGACATCGGTTTCCACGCCCAGCACCTCCGGCGCGACTTCGGAGAACGCCTTCGCGATTCCCTTGTAGATTTCCCAGTCGCTCTTCGATTCCCATACGGGATCGACCGCCGCCGACAGCGGGTGGATGAACGGGTGCATGTCGGAGGTGTTGAGGTCG
>JACFNW010000457.1 GCA_019454665.1 Fimbriimonadaceae bacterium
ATCATCGATTGTGAGGAGGCTCAGGAGCTGTTCGAGCAGGTGGAAGAGCCCGATCCAGCACTGGCCGAGTTGATCGAGTCGCTCGGCCCATACGCTGGCGAATCGCGTGACGAGCCACTCGTGCTCGACCTTTTTGTACCGAAAGACAATGAACATGAAGACCCAAGATGCAACCCTAACGAGACTGGCAACCCGGAAGTTGCGCACCGGCTCGGAGCCGCGGTGGACTCAAGTTCTGGCGGCGCTGAAGACGGAGATGATACGCCAGCAAGCACGCGCGGACGCCGGAAGACGTAATCTTGACTTGCCCAGAACGCATTCTGGCCGACAGACGAAAGACTAGTTGCCCTTTGTCTTGCGTGAGTCCGGGCGCTCGGTTCGGTCAGCGTCTATAATCGGTTGAAGAGTCAGTTCTAGGCCGCCAACGTCGCCGGTCGCTCCTCAGAGGCAAGCAACCATGAAAATCGGCGTACTCACCGGTGGAGGAGATGTCCCCGGTCTCAATCCCTGCATCAAAGCGCTCGTCGAGCGAGCCATTGACGAAGGCCACGAAGTGGTCGGCATCCGAAGAGGGTGGTGGGGGTTGCTTCACTTTGACCGCGAAGACCCCGAATCCTATGCCCGCTGCATGATCCCTCTGGACAAGGGCGTCGTGCGCACCGTGGACCGGACCGGTGGCACGTTCCTGCACACCAGCCGCACCAACCCCCAGAAGGTGCGCGCCAAGGATACGCCCGAGTTCCTCAAGGACCCCGAAAACCCGCCCAAGAACGAGAACGAAATCCTCGACTTCACGCCCCACGTGCTCAAGAACCTCGAGTTCCTCGGCATTGATCGGCTGATCCCCATCGGCGGCGACGACACGCTCAGCTTCGGCGAGCGGCTCCACCGCGAAGGCTTCCCCGTGGTCGCCATCCCCAAGACGATGGACAACGACGTGTACGGGACCGACTACTGCATCGGCTTCGGCACGGCCGTCACGCGCAGCGTCCAGTTCATCCACCAACTCCGTACGAGCACGGGCTCCCACGAGCGGATCGCCGTCGTCGAGTTGTTCGGCCGCAACAGCGGCGAGACCAGCCTCATCAGTTCCTACCTCGCCAGCGTGGACCGCGCCCTGATCTCCGAGGTGCCCTTCGACGTCGAGAAGCTGGCCGAACTGGTCATGCGCGACAAAAGGGCCAACCCGAGCAACTACGCCATGGTCACCATCAGCGAAGGCGCCCACTTCCTCGGCGGCCAAGTCGTGGAATACGGCGAAGCCGACGCCTATGGCCACCGCAAACTGGGGGGCATCGGCGAGCTGACGGGCGAAGCCTTGAAGAAGCTCACGGGCGAGCACATCATCTACCAACAGGTCTCCTACCTGATGCGATCGGGTGCCCCGGACGCTTTGGACCTCATGGTCGGCGTGAACTACGCGAACCTGGCCGTGCAGCTCATCACGAGCGGTTCGAGCGGTCGGATGGTGGCCCTGCGCGACGGCGCGTACACCCACATCGCCATGAGCACCGTGACCAGCGGCGTCAAGCGGGTGGACGTTTCGGAACTCTACGACCCCGAGGAATACCGTCCAAAGGTGCGCCACGTGCTCGGAAAGCCCATGTTCCTGTATTGATCGGCGCGTTCGTCCCGATAGAATCACCAGGATGATGCCAGGCGCGGTCAAGAATATCGGCGTCCTCACGAGCGGGGGCGACGCCCAAGGCATGAACGCTGCGTTGCGTGCCGTGGTGCGTGCCGGGTTGGACCGTGGCGCCAAGGTGTTCGCCATCCGCGAGGGCTACGAAGGCCTGATTCGTGGCGGCGACCAAATCCACCCGCTGGAATGGAGCGACGTCGGAGGCATCCTGCAGGCGGGCGGCACGGCCATCGGTACGGCGCGAAGCGCCGAGTTCCGCACACCGCAGGGCCGCATGGTCGCGGTCAAGCATCTGGTCCAAAACGACATCCAAGCCTTGGTGGTCATCGGCGGAGATGGCAGCCTCACGGGTGCGGACACGCTGCGCGCCGAATGGAACGACGCATTGGCCGCTCTGGTGGCGCAGGGGGAGCTGACGCCCGAGCAGGCGGCCTCGCACCCCCATCTGCTCATCGTCGGGCTCGTCGGCTCGATCGACAACGACATGTGGGGCACGGACACCACGATCGGGGCGGACAGCGCCTTGCACCGCATCGTCTCGGCCGTGGACTGCATCAGCAGCACCGCCGCCAGCCACCAACGCGCGTTCGTCGTCGAAGTGATGGGCCGCAACTCGGGCTACTTGGCCCTGATGAGCGCGCTGGCCACCGGGGCCGATTGGGTGCTCATCCCCGAGAGCCCGCCCGACGTCGAGAACTGGGAAGCCAAGATGTGCGAAGTGCTGAGCAGCGGGCGCAAAGCGGGCCGGCGCGACAGCATCGTCATCGTCGCCGAAGGCGC
>JACFNW010000458.1 GCA_019454665.1 Fimbriimonadaceae bacterium
CTTCGCGAAGGCTGCGGTTGGGAGTCCCAGAGCGACTCCCAACCGCGCCTCTAGACAAACGTCCCTGCTCCGGCAGGAAGGTCGCGCACGCGTGCCCAATTCCGGAGAGATGACCACCGTTCGCCTTGGTATGATCGGTTGTGGAGGCATCGCCCGCCACCACATGAACCAGCTTCGCGACGTCCCCGAAGCGCAGATCGTCGCCCTCGCCGACCCCAGCGACGAGCAGATCGCCCGTTGCAAGCGAGACTTCCCCGCTCTTGCCGACGTCCCCGTCTTCGCGGACTACCGCGAGATGCTCGAGAAGGTCGAGTGCGACGCCGTCGAGATCAGCACGCCGCACACCCAGCACACCCAGCAGGTGCTCGACAGCTTCGCCAAGGGGCTCCACGTGATGTGCGAGAAGCCTTTGGCCACGACCACGGCCGACTGTCGAAAGCTGGTGGCCGCCATGAACGAGACGGGCAAGGTCGGCCTGCTCGCCTACCAGCGGCACTACGTGCCCATGTACCAAGTCATCCGCGACCGCATCGCCTCGGGCGCGTACGGCGAGGTCAACTTCTTCAGCGCCGTGCTCGGCCAGGCGTGGAAGCGGGGGACGGCCGGCTCGTGGCGGCAGGACCCCGCGCTCTCGGGGGGCGGCCAGATCAACGACTCGGGCAGCCACGTGGTGGACATGATGCTGTACACGACCGGCGTTCTCCCTGCCGAGGTCACGGCCTATCAGGACAATCGCGAGACGCCGGTGGACATTGACTCGGCCGTCTCGATCAAGTTCGAAAACGGCGCCTTGGGCAACATCTCCGTGCTCGGCGACTTCCCCGCATGGCACGAGGATTTCACCATCGGTTGCACGCGCGGCGGCTTCTTGGTGCGCTACGGCGAACTCACGATCGTGGAGAACGACGGCTCGAAGTACGTGGCCAAGGACCTGCGCGGCGGCAGCAACCCCGACCGGAACTTCATCAACGCCATTTTGGGCCGCGAACCCGTGCTTTCGACGTTCGAGGCGGCGCTCGAGGTCATCCACTTCACCGAAGCGGTCTGGCGCTCGGCCGAGTTGGGCGGCAAGCCGGTGCGGCTGGCCGATATCTGACCCCAAGCCTAGGGTGCCACGGCCTGTCCGGGCCCGTCCCCGTCTGGTTCGGGCAGTCCGTGCCCTTCTTGCGGGCCGACCCGGGCGGCGGTGGCTTGAGGCCGCGCGGCGGGAGGCGGCCCCATGGAGGCGGGATATACTCGTCCCCATGACCTCGACCTCGGACCATCCCAAAGAGGAGTGTGGAGTCCTCGGCATCCACGCTCCAGGGCGCGAGGCGGCGAGGTTGGCCTTCTTCGGGCTGTTCGCCCTCCAGCACCGAGGCCAGGAATCGGCGGGAATCGCCGTGGCCAACGGCTCCCGCGTGCGCATGCACAAGGACATGGGCCTTGTCAGCCAGGTGTTCAACGAGGAGACCCTCCGCACCATGGATGGCGGCATGGCCATCGGCCACACGCGCTACAGCACCACGGGCGCAAGCGTCCTGCGCAACGCCCAGCCCGTCTACTGCCAGAGCCTCGTCGGCGACATCGCCGTGGCCCACAACGGCAACCTCATCAACACGCGCGAACTGCGCGAGGAGATGGAGGACGAGGGCGAGCACTTCGACAGCACGAGCGACTCCGAGATCATCGCGCGCCTGATCGTCCGATACCTTGACGAAGGCCCTGAAGAAGCCGTTCGTCGCGCCATGGCGCGCATCCGGGGAGCGTACTCCTGCACCGTTCTCACGCCGACCACGCTGCTCGCCTTTCGCGATCCGTTCGTCATTCGCCCGCTGGTCACGGGGTCGCTGCCTGATGGCGGGACCGTCGTGGCGAGCGAGACGTGCGCGTTCGGCCCGCTCGGCGCGACCGTGGAACGCGAGCTCGAACCCGGCGAGATGGCCATCGTGGACGCCCGTGGCGTGCGCTACGCCCAAGGGGCGCCCCAAGTCAGGCCCGCGATGTGCCTGTTCGAGTTCATCTACTTCGCCCGGCCCGACAGCACGATGTACGGCCAACCGCTTTACTCGGTCCGCGAGCGCATGGGCGCGCATCTGGCCCGCGAACACCCTGTCGAAGCCGACATCGTGGTGCCGGTGCCCGACAGCGGCATCCCGGCGGCCCTAGGCTTCTCGGCGGAATCGGGCATCCCGTTCCGCGAGGGGATGACCAAGAGCCGCTACATCCACCGCACGTTCATCCAACCGGACCAGAGCATGAGGCAGATGGGCGTGCGCATGAAACTCACCCCGCTGGCCCACCACATCGAAGGGCAGCGCGTGGTGTTGGTGGACGATTCGATCGTTCGGGCGACCACCACGACGCAGATCGTCAAGATGATGTTCGAATCTGGGGCCAAAGAGGTGCACGTGCGCATCACGGCCCCGCCGATCACCCAT
>JACFNW010000459.1 GCA_019454665.1 Fimbriimonadaceae bacterium
GGGCTCGAGTTTGGGGTCTATGGCGATTCGGGACGTGGCCAACGGAGGCAGGGCCAAGACGACACGGTCGTAAGCGGTCGCCTCGCGGGCCGCACCCGACACCAGCAGTTCCGCACCGGCGCCGGACTTGCGGATGCCCAGCACCCACGACCCGAACCGTGGTTCGACGCCGCTGGCTTCGAGCATGCGCTGGCAGAAGTCGGTGGTGCCTCGGGCGAATCGGCCGGCGCTCATGGCGCCTTCCTCGCGATCCAGATAGAGCTGATAGCCCTTGAGCCAACCCAGCAGGCTGATGGCGCGCGTGTCCATCCCCTCGTCCGAGCGCAGAATCGCTTCGAGCACCCAACGGGCGCGGGGCGTCGAGGCGCATTTGTCCAGCCATTGGGCGAGCGAAGTGCCGTCCAGCCGCTTGGCTTCCGACGAGCCGCCCTTTTTAGGCAGGTGGGCGCACGCCTCGGACGAGCGGCGTTCGAACTCGGCGACCGCTTCGGCGGCATCGGGCCAGAGCGCCTCCTCGCGGCAGGTCTCCTTGCCGAACCGAACCAGCCCAGGCGGGCGGGGCTTGCCGTCGAGAGGGCAACCCAGTTCCTCGGCAAGCGCATGGGTGCGTCGGTGGTCGGCGTCAATCCACTCGCCCCCGGCCTCGAACAGCGGCTTGCCGTCCTCGGTGATCGTTCGCAGGCGGCCGCCGATGCGGTCCGAGGCCTCGAACGCGTCAACGGTGGCCCCCTTTTCTTTGAGCAGCATGGCGGTGCGCAGCCCGGCAGGCCCCAGACCGACGACGGCGATTCTCACGCCTTGGGCTCCCTCGGCCCGTACCCCGAGCGAGAAACGAAGTCGGCGACGAACAGCGCGGCCAGAACCACGCCGATGGCGATCTGAACACTGCGATCGAGCTCGAGGCGGATGGCGTACAGAAGCGCACCCATGACGGCAAACGAGGCCGCCTGGATGTAGGCCGACGTTCCGCGTTGGCGGTAGCGGGCCAGCGACACCACGATCATGAACGCACAAACGCCCATGCCCCAAGCAAGCGCATTTCTGAATTCGGCCTCGGTCATGCGCGGGCCACCTCCCTCGCCACGTTTCGGACGTCTTCGGGCGAAGAGACAGCGACCAACGCCCGAGCCCCTCGCCTGAGCCAAGAACCGGGATCCGCCCCGTCCATCACCACAAGACGCTCGGTGCTTTCGAAGTGCGAGACGTCCTCGGGGCGCACCAAGGCAAACTCAAGGTCGCTGTGGTTGCTCAGCAACGTGGCCGCTTGGTCGGGGTTCGGCCCCGTGAGCGCCAGCGAGCCGACAAGGCCTTCGGCTTGAGCGGCACGCGCCCCGGCCAGGGCCCCCAAGACCGCTTGCTCGGGCAGCGGACGCGAGATCGGCAGGCACAACACATCGAGATGTTCCCGCCCGACGGAGGACAGCACCTGGATGAGATGCGCGTGCAGGAGGTCGGCGGCGTGGTCGCGGCTCGTCGCGCCGAGCACTTCGACGCCTCCACCCGCGATGAGGACGGCATCGCATCCGCGCATCGCCCCTCCCCAGAGGGCAGGTTGGCTCGAAACGTCCAATGGATGGCCCGATGCCAGCGCCTCGCCGACCAATGCGCCCAGCCAACCATCGTCGGGGTTTGCAGGGGGAACCAGGCGCAACCAAAGCCGCGCCGCGGAAGAGGCCTTCGAGGGCACGACGCGGAGGTTACCCGCGCCTTGGCCGGGGTGCTATAACAGACCCATGAGCGAGCGCCTTTGGGCTCCCTGGCGGCTGACCTATATCGAGAAGAAGGACGGCCCGGACGGCTGCTTTCTGGTCGAACTGCCCAAGCAGCAGAACGACCGGGACAATCTGATTCTCCATCGGGGCCGGACGGCGTTCGTCATCATGAACGCGTTCCCCTACACCAACGGACATCTGCTGGTGGCCCCGTATCGCCACGTCGGCGACATCGCCGATCTCGACGACGACGAACTCCTGGAGATCAACCAACTCGTGGCTCGGGCTTGCGGCTGGATTCGGCGCGCTTATGGACCCGATGGCTTCAACATCGGCGTGAACCTTGGGTCGGCGGCGGGTGCCGGCGTGCCGACCCACATCCACTGGCACGTGGTGCCCCGGTGGTTGGGCGACACGAACTTCATGACCGTGGTCGGAGAAGTCCGCGTGATGCCGCAAAGCCTGACCGAGAGCTACGACCGTCTCCGCGCGGCGATGGAAGCCGAGGCCCGGTCGTGACGCTCGACGAACTTCGGGGGCAAGCCCTTCAATGCCGGGATTGCGCTCTTTCCGAGCGGCGGCGCAACGTGGTTTTCGGCGAGGGCAACGCGGCGGCGCCGTTGGTGCTGGTGGGCGAAGGGCCGGGCGAGCAGGAAGACCAGACGGGCCGCCCGTTCGTCGGGCGCGCGGGGCAGTTGCTGGATCGG
>JACFNW010000460.1 GCA_019454665.1 Fimbriimonadaceae bacterium
TGCCCGGGAGACCGTGCCCCGCCCGCCGCGAGAAGCCCCGTCACGAGTTCCGACCCCGCGAGAAGCCTGGCCGCAAAGGTGCCGAACAAGGGGTCGGGAACGTCGTGGCACCCATGGGAGCGGGCGAGCCACGCGCACCGCTCCCTCGACCGAACGAACAGGCGAGGAAGGTGGTGCCGCAGGCCGGACTCGAACCGGCGACCCAAGGATTTTCAGTCCTTTGCTCTACCAACTGAGCTACCGCGGCACTTGGTTTCTGGGCGGAATGGCGCGGATGACGGGACTTGAACCCGCGGCCTCCGGCGTGACAGGCCGGCGCTCTAACCACTGAGCTACACCCGCGCAAGCGCAGAACAAGATGATGACCGATCCGGACCAAGGATTTCAACTTGATAGGTCCGGTTTCAAGCAAAAGGGCCCGCTTTGTGGGCGGGCCCGAGTTTGGAACAGCCGAACACAAGTCTCAGCGGGTGAATTCAGGCGAGCGGGTGGCCGTGGCTCGGATGTTCAGCTTGCGGCCGTTCAGCGTGAGCGTGAGCTCCCACGGGAGGAAGTCCAGGTCGCCCAGGCTCGCCTTCTGTTGGGGCGTCAGGTCGTCCAGCGTCAGATAGCCCCGCTGGTCGTGCGCGCCGAGTTGCTGATCGGTGAGGCTCTCGAACAGGCCCTCCATGGAACCCGCCGTCGGGACGCGCCAGCCCTTCTGCAGTTTGCCGAAGGCCTCGAAGCCCGCCACGACCTGCGGCTCCATGACGGCGGCCGTCCAAGTCACCGGCGCCAGAGCCGTCTTGCCGCCCTTGGAGGCCAGTTCCTTGCGGAGCTTGGCAATCTCTTCGCGCAGTTCGCGAATCGCTTCGAGCATCTCTTTGTCCATCGGCGCGGCTTTGCCGAGCTCGAAGAACGCCTTGCCGTCCGGCGCGGCGAGCATCTTGGGAATCGTCACCTCAATGTCGCCGAGTTCCTTGAGCTCGTGGAGCTTCATCAGGGGCGCGATCGCTCTTTCGGGCATCCTGATGTTCGGGATGTGGATCTCGGGCATCCTCTCCAGTCGGTCGAACTTGAACTCGAACATTTGCGGCTTGTCTCCCGCCTTCCCGCGAACGCGAGCGGGACCGTCGAATTCGAACCCGAATAGGCCGCTCTTGCCCGTGAAGTCGCCGAGATCCTTCTTGCGCCACTGCTCCAGCTCCTCGCTGGTCATTTCGCGCATCTTGGCGTCCTTCTCGTCCTTGATCCAGCCTTTGATCTGGCCATCCTTGCCGCGCTCGAGGATGCGGACCTTGGCGCCTTCGGCGATGGCGAGCTCCTTGACGAGCTGTTCGCGCATCACCTTGGACTCGTCCAAGACCTTGACGCGGATCTCCTGGGCCATGCTTCGAGCCTTCTCGGCATGCTCCTTGGCCATTGCCTTGATCTTCTCGACCTCTGCGGCTTGGAGCTTCATGTCCTGTCCTTGATAGACGCGAGCCATGGACTTGGCTTCCTCGGCCATTTTGCGGCCCAGTTCTTCCATGGCCTTGGCATCCTGAGGCGAAATGGTCCGCGCCATCGCCTCGCCTCGCTTGGCCATCTCTTGCGCGAGCTTCTCGATCGCTTCGGCGTCCTTCGGCGACAGACTGCGCGCCTTGGCCTCGCCACGCTGGGCAAGCCGCTCGATGACCTTGCTGTCAGGCGCGATCACGGCTCCCGCATGCATGCGCTGCTCGATCTTGGCGGCAAGCTTCTCGATTTTGGCCTCCAACTCGGCGATCCGCTTTTCAATGGACTGCCGCTCTTGCTCGCTGAGGTTGGACTGTTGGCTGGCAAGCGCCAGCATCCCCAGTTCGAAACCCAGACCAACGATGGGGTCGCCCACGGTCGCCAAGGCGACCGGCCCACCCACAACCGTAAGGCTGGTCGGGGCGGCATGGCCTGCCACCACCGACCGGACGGCCGCCCGAGAAGGCACGGCTTCACCTGCCGAAACCAAGGTCGCGTCGGGTTGGCTGTGATGTCCCCATCCGCCAGTCAACGCCGAACCCAATGCCGAAATCGCAACAAAAGGAAAAAACTTCATCCTTCGCCTCCGTAGCACTCGCTGAAGCAAAGGTCGTTACGAACGGCGTGTTCCCAGGGTTCCGGTCCCGGGACCTTTTTGTCAGGATTCAGTTAGCTGCGGCCGGAACACGCTGCTCGCAGGTTCGTCCGGGGTAGGTCGCAAGGGCCGAGCGCAGGCACGCCATCGCCTTGGCGAGCTTCTCGCATCCGAGCACATAAGCGATCCGCACCTCGTCTCGACCAGCGCCCGGGGTCGCGTAGAATCCCGCCGCCGGGGCGAGCATGACGGTCTCGCCCTCGTGCTCGAACGATTCCAGAAGCCACTGCGAGAACCGGTCGCCATCGTCGATGGGCAGCCGCACCGTGGCATAGAACGCGCCATCCA
>JACFNW010000461.1 GCA_019454665.1 Fimbriimonadaceae bacterium
TGGCGCGGTGCTGGTTGAGGCTGTAGCGGGCCAAAGCCACGGCGGAACCGACGAACGTCGCGAGCAGGGTGAGCAGTTCGCTGAGGTTGTCGATCAGAGTCTTCTCCTTGGGGGTCGGGCGGGTCGCCCGACAGGCGACCCGCAAGAGAGGTCAGAGGATTGCGCCGAAAGCGGTCTGCCAGAGCCCGTAGCCCACGTTGTAGCGAGCGCGGACCCCGTAGAAATACCGGTCCCGCATCCAAGCCGACTCGGAGCCTGAAGCCGACTCCAACGCGCTGAACTCGACGGGCACATCGCTGCGCTGTTGCAGGATCAGCCCCTTGATCGGGCGCGACGTGTCGAGCAGGAACCAGTAGTCGTCGGAGGCCCCGCTCAGGAACGGGCTCACGACCACCTTCAGCTTGCCGTGCAGGGCGTTCGCGTAGGGCGTGGAGGCGGCGGTGTCGTCGTCGTTGCCCTTGTACACGACCACCGGACTGTCCGCCAGTTCGTGGGCCGTCCACATGAGCTTGGGCCCGACCAGCAGCGTGTCCGGCACGACGCCGAGCGGCGTCCCCTGGTCGTCGGGCACCATCATCATCGTCGAGATGGCCCCTGCCAGCGAGGCCGCGCTCAGGGGGTCGGTCGTGCGGTTGGATGCCGTCCCGGTTGCCGCCGGATGTGCCGTGTTGAAGAACGACACGCCGTCGTAGCCGGTCTCGGAGAACCCGAGGGCCAACGTCTCGACCACGATTTGATGGCGGTGGGCGGCGACCCGGGTGGCCAGGTCGCGGATGCGCAGCTTGATCAGGTCGAGTTGATCGTCCTCGATCGCGCGCCGATCCACCGAGATGCTCGACTCGAACACCTTGTCTTCGATCGAAACGGCGTTCGCGGTCAGGCCGGAAGGACGCCGCTCGTCCACGAACTCGCGCATGGGCGGGACGGTGCCGAGCCAACCGTACTTCTGGATCGGCTGGGTCGTGTTGATGACCGTGGCGACCTTTTCGGCCACGCTTTGGTCGAGTTGGTTGCGGTAGGCCAGGGCGAACTCGGCCTTCAGGCCGGGCAGCAAGAGATCGGGAATGTCGGATTTGGTGAGTGCCATAGTTGCGGTCAGACGACGTACTCGTCAATGCGGATGCGGACGCCTGCGGCGCCGGTCGAAGTGGTCTCCAAGGCGACGATCGTGCCGACCTTGTACTGGGTGGTCAAGCCGCTGGTCGAGATTTGAACCTCCCAGTCGGTGTTGGCGTAGACCTCCTTGCCGATGTCGGCCTGGGCGGGCGTGAACCCCGAGGCGGCCTTGAACACGAACGAGCCGCTCTTGGCCACGTTCGCGGCGGCGTCGCCCGCCGAGCCCCCGTTGTTCACGGACTCCCCGGCCACGCCGACGAACTTGAGGCTGGCCGTAGCGTGCGACATCGGCTGCAGAAAGCCGCTCGAGTTCACACCCACCAACGCGCCCTTGAACACTTGGGCGGCGGCGAGCAGGTAGTTGACGACGAGTCCGGGCTTTTCGTAAGCCTCGTAAGCGGTGCTGAGTGCGGCCATGGGTTAGCGGGTCTTCCTTGCGGCGATGGCGTCGAGGCTGATGTCGGGGAAGTGCTTGCGGTAGAACGCGGCTTCCTCGGGCATGAGCAGGTGGTTGGAGGCGTCTTCGGCAGCGGCTGCGGTGGCGTGTTCGTGGAAGATCGCGGCGACGGGCTGCATCGCGAACAGTCGCGTCAGCCACTCGCTCAGCGGGTGAATCTCGCCGGCGATCCCGACCGGCCCCGCGCTTTGGGCCAGCGACTCGGCCAACCGAGCCTGCGCCGGCGTGATCCGACCTTCGCGAACGAACGCGGCGAACGAGACGGCTGCGGGCCGGGGCTCGGCCTCGGGCAAGTCCACCGAGAACGCGAACATCTGGGCCGTAGGCACGCGGGGATGCCGCACGATGCTCACCTCGCGGATGCGGTCGAGACCTTGGTCGAGGGCGATGGACAGCCGCCGCGCGTCGGATCGCTCGACGAGGGCATCGGCTTCGGCGCTCAGGGCGATGGTGCCGAACAGCTCGTCGCCGAGAGCCTCCACCTGCGTCAGGTAGCCGATCTCGAACGGAGATTGGGCGTGCTCGATCATCACGGGCACGGGCAGGTCGAAGTTGGCGGCGATGCGCTCCAAGTCCTCCGGCGAGACCGTGACCCCTTTGTCGGGGTATTCGGCGGCCTCGAAGAGCTTGGATCGCCGATCCACCCATCGGGTCGGGGCGATCAGATAGCGGGGGACCGCTTCGCCCAAGGATTCGAGTTCGCGGGCCAGGCTGGCGAGTTCCTCGTTCGGGGCGTGCCGCCGGAGGCCCCGGTAGCCGGGGCCAAGCGCCGCCGCCCGTCGCCTCAGCGCTTTGGTGCGCCCCTCGGCGGGCGCGTGCATCGGTGCGTTCATCATCAGAGGCA
>JACFNW010000462.1 GCA_019454665.1 Fimbriimonadaceae bacterium
TCGGCTTTCGGGCCATAATGACGGTCAAGTCGCGGTTGAAGCGCACAGAACAGGCATGACGTATTCCCCACGATTCTCGCTCGTCGCCCGGTGGGGCGTGTTGGTCGCTGTGCTGTGGGTGGCCGGAGCCGCTTGGGCACAGGACGCGCTCGTCAAGCAGGTGACCATCCGAGGCAACTCTGCCGTCCGCGAAGACGCCATCACGGCGATCATGCGCACCCGGGTGGATCGGCCCTACCAGCAGGCGACCCTCGATGCCGACAAGCGCTCCATCGAGGATATGGGCTTTTTCAAGGCCGTGGACATCCGTGGCCGCGCCATCAACGATCGCGAGTGGGAGGTTTTGGTTGACGTCGTGGAGTTCGACAAGATCCTCGAAATCCGCGTAGTCGGCAACGACGACAAGGCGGTCAAGCAGGAAGAGATTCTGGCGGCGATGAGCCTGAAAGTGGGCAACATCTACAACCTCAAGATGGCCTCCGCCGACGGTCGCTCCATCGAAGAGATGTTCGCCAAGAAGGGCTTTTTCGCCCAGGTGGCCGATGTGGGGCCGCTTGAGGATTCGCCCAACACGCTCAACGTGGCCATCATCATTCTGACGGTCAATTCGATCACGGTCACGGGCAACACGAAGACCAGCGACTCGATCATGCGCCGGCTGATCAAGACGCGGCCCGGCGATACGTTTTCGATCCCGAAGTGGCAGCGCGACCTGCGCCGCATCTACGGCACGCAGTGGTTCGAGAGCATCGAGCCCGGTCAGGCAGAGCCCGAGATCGGCAAGCTCGACTTGACTTTGGCCGTGAAGGAAACGCGCACGGGCAACGTGGACTTCGGCGTCCAGGTGGATCCGCGCAGCCGCTTTGCGGGTCTCGTGCGGTTCCGCGACAGCAACTTCCGGGGGACGGGCCAGTCGTTGGGCGTCGAGTTCATCCAAGCCACCACGGGTCGTGGGCTGAGCGTCGGCGTGGACTATACCCACCCGTTCCTCGATTCCAAGGACACGTCGCTCAGCGTCAGCGTCTACAGCCGCGAGTCGTACCGCTTCTCGGGCAACTACTTCGGCGGAGGCGGGAACGCCTCGGATTCGCCGACGGGCCAGGACTATTCCGAGCGGCGCACCGGCGCGACCGTCGGCGTCGGACGGCCGTTCAACGATACGCTGGTGGGCACGGTGCAGGCCCGCATGGAGACGATCAAGACGCTGGGCTCCGACGAGGCGCGCAGCTCGGGCTTCATCCAGCAGGATGGCGATCTGGCTTCGCTCCAGTTCGGCCTGACGTGGAACCGGCGCGACGTGGACATTGACCCTTCGCGAGGCGATTGGTTCCGCGTGGCGGTCGAGCCCGGTTACAGCAACATCAAGTCGGTGGGCGGCCTGGTTCCCGACACTTCGGTGTTGGGCAACAAGTCGTTTCTACGGTCGTACGTCGAATACCGCCGCTACTGGTCGGACCAACCCGCTCGCGAGAAGTTCGACGACCCGCGCCGCGTCTTGGCGCTGAGGCTTCGCTACGGCATCATTTCGGGCGACGTGCCGTTCTTCGAGCAGTTCTTCGCGGGCGGTTCGAACACGTTGCGCGGTTACTCGGACGACCGGTTCTGGGGCAAAGAGACGGCCACGGCCACGCTCGAGTACCGCTACCCGATCCAGAAGTCGTTCAACCTCGTGGCCCACGTGGACTACGGCGGCGCGTGGAACGGCTACGTCGGCGTCAACGACTTCAAGCAGTACAAACGTCCCAAGATGCTCATGGGCTACGGCTTGGGCCTCAGCTTCAAAACGCCGCTCGGGCCGATCCGATTGGACTTTTCGTTCAACGAGAACGGCGGCAACCGTACCCACTTCATCATCGGGTCGTCTTTCTAACAGATGGGACGCAAATCCTCGCTTATGAACAAGAACACCGCGCTCGCCTCGGGCTGGCTGGTCGCCGCCCTTTTTGCCGGAATGATGCTCGGAGGGGGCTTCGCCCCTCAAGCCGAGAAGACCGGCGTCGTCGATCTCGCCGACGTCGTGGCCCGAAGTCAGTTCGGCAAAGGGAGCGAAGAACGCTTCCGCGCCATGCGTGTGCAGCGCGAGGGCCTGTTGGAGTTCATGAACACCTACCGGATCATGACCGTCGAGCAAGCGACCAAGCTCCGCGATCTCTCGCTCAAAGAGACTTCCGCCGCTGAAAAGGCCGAACTGGACAAGCTCAAAGAGGACATCAAGAAGACCGACGCCAAGAACACCGAACTCAGCACCAAAACCACCCAGCTGACGGCTGAAGAGCGTGCTTTGATGCAGCAATACGGCACCCAAGCGCAACAAATCGGCGATCTGGCCCAGCGGTGGGCGCAGGAGTTCACCAACGATCTGGAAGGCTGGGTCCGCAAGCAGGACGAAGAGACGGTGAAGCGTGTGCGCGACG
>JACFNW010000463.1 GCA_019454665.1 Fimbriimonadaceae bacterium
CCTAAGGCGTGCATCAACTGCCACATCATGACCCCGCAGTACGCCACGTGGCAGCACTCGAGCCATGCCCGCGTCGCCACGTGCAACGACTGCCACGTGCCTCACGACAACGTCTTTCGCAAGTACTACTTCAAGGCACAGGACGGCGCGCGCCACGCCTTTATGTTCACGTTCCGCATGGAGCCTCAAGTGATCGCGGCGCACGCGCCGGGTAAGGCCGTTATTCAGGAGAACTGCGTGCGCTGCCACGTGCGCCAGATCGGCGACGTGTTTCAAGACGTTCACTCGGGCTCGAAGCGGCCCTGCGTGGACTGCCACCGCGAAGTGCCGCACGGGCGCGTCCACAGCCTCTCTTCGACTCCCAACGCCGCCGTTCCACCCTTGGAACCCGTGACTCCCAAGTTCATGCGACCCAAAGACCAAGAACAACCATGAGCAAACCCAACGACTCCAAATCTCGTCCCATCGCCGGCTGGCTGCTGTTCCTGGTCGCCGGGATCGGCGTGTTCGCCCTCGGCATGTTGGCGAGCAGCATCACCGAGCGGCGCGCAGAGACCGTCCCGGCCAGGCTCCAATTCATGCAGCCCATCGCGGACTTCGAGGCGGACAACGCCAAGTGGGGCCAGAGTTTTCCTCGGGAGTACAACTCGTGGGAGTCCACCAAGGACACCAACGAGAACTCCAAGTACGGCGGCTCGGGCTTCAGGGACTACCTTGAGGAGGACCCTCGGCTCGTGGTGATGTGGGCGGGCTACCCGTTCGCCAAGGAGTTCAATCAGGCCCGAGGGCACTACCACTCGGTGGACGATGTGACGGGCACCAAGCGCATCGACGAGAAGACGCCGGGAACGTGCTGGACGTGCAAGAGCCCCGACGTACCCCGCATGATGGAGAAGGTGGGTATCGAGCAGTTCTATTCGGGCAAGTTCGCCGAGTTCAAGCCGGAGATCAAGAACCCGATCGGCTGCGCCGACTGCCACGACAACAAGACGATGCAACTGCGCATCAGCCGTCCGGCGCTGGTCGAAGCGTTTGACCGGCAGGGCAAGGACATCAGCAAGGCCACCCACCAGGAGATGCGGTCGCTCGTGTGCGCGCAGTGCCACGTGGAGTACTACTTCAAGGGCGACAAGAAGTACCTGACGTTTCCGTGGGACGAGGGCTTCAAGGCCGAGGACTTCGAGAAGTACTACGAGAAGAACGAGCACGTGGACTGGACCCACGCCGTCAGCGGCGCGAAGATGATCAAGATGCAGCACCCCGACTACGAGGTGTATCAGCAGGGAATCCACGCGTTCCGCGGAGTTTCGTGCGCCGACTGCCACATGCCGTACCGGTCCGAGGGCGGCATCAAGTTCACCGACCACCAGATCCGCAGCCCCCTTTACAACATCCAGAACGCCTGCGGCGTTTGCCACAAATGGAGCGAGAAGGAGGTCATCGGTCGGGTCGAGTCTATTCAAGACAAGAACAAGGAGCTGCTGGACGCCGCTCAGGACGCGATCACGCGCGCCCATCTGGAAATCGGCGACGCCAAGAAACTCGGTGCGACCGATGCCGAGTTGGACGGCCCGCGCAAGCAGATCAGCAAGGCGCAGATGTTCTGGGACTACGTCGCCGCGAACAACGGCATGGGCTTCCACGCCCCCCAAGAGTGCGCCCGAGTCCTGGCAAAAGCGACCAACTACGCCCAGATGGCCCGCATCGACGTGGCCGTGATTCGAGCCCGCTTCGGAGCCGGTCCGTTCGCCCTGCCCGACCTCGGTTCGAAGGCCAAGGCTCAGGAGTTCATAGGGCCGTTCGTCGAGTCGGCCAAGGCGAAGACCGCTGCGACCACGGCCGCGCCTGCACCCGCGCCGGCGCCGGAGGGTGCGAGTGCGGGTCGAACCTCGTGAGACCCTGAGCTATCGTCACGCATGGACGCTCGCGCTGGCCGTTCTCGCGGCTGGCGTGGGCCTCCACCTCGCAACCGGCCCCGTGCCCAGGTCGTTGGTTTCTCTCTCGCTTCTGTGGGCTCCTGCAGTGGGTGCGGCTCTCTGGAGCGGCCTCCAGCCGGAAAGTGCGTCGGCGAGGTTTCTCGGTGGGGCGCCGTTGGCCGTCGCTTCGACCACCATCGCGTTGGGGCTGGCCCTGCCGGGCGCAGTCTGGCCGACCGACGCGTTTGCGAGGTTCGGCGTCGCTTCGGTTTGGGAGTCTTGGCCCTTCGGTTTGTGCGCGGTGCTGGTGGCGACCAATCTGGCGGCTTCCTGCGCCCGTCGGGCAAGACCATTGACGTGGCGAAACGCGACCTACTTGGCTTCCCATGCCGGGCTGCTCGTGGTGCTGGCGGGCGGGGGGTTGAGCAGCGTTTTGCTCGACCGACGCCAGTTGGTGCTCACCGAGGGAGTGCCCAACAACCTGGCGAGGGCGGCGGA
>JACFNW010000464.1 GCA_019454665.1 Fimbriimonadaceae bacterium
CCCTTGAAGCAGTCCCACCCAGCGACCGAGCGGCTTTCGTGAACGAGGCCTGGGAGCTCGTCGTCGCCGCTCCCGCGACGATGCCGCCCAACACGGCATCTTGGTTCCGCGTGCGCGACATCGCGGGCTACGACTCGTTGCTCCACCGCGACACGGTGGAGATGCTGCGAGAGATCAACGGCCAGGACCCTGCGCCGCCCGCCAACGGCAACATCATGTTCGTCAAGCCCGGCGCAGACGTGGCCCGGCTCCGCGATGCCGGCGTCAGCATGGTCTTCTCGCCGAATCAGCTGCCGGGGCTTGAGGGCAGACGGACCGAACTTGGCTGGATGACGCCCATCGGCGGGACGGTGGTCGAGGCGACTTGCGAAGTCCGAGACACCTTCAACACACGGGCAGGCGCCTGGGGATTCAAGGTCATCGGTCCGGGGACGCTGACCGTTCGCGAGCGCAACATCCCCGGCTGGCGGGCCACCGTGGACTACAAACCCGCTTCGACGGGCGACGGGCGATGGATCGAGATCGAGGTGCCCGAAGGTGCTAGCGAGGTCAGCCTTTCGTTCGTGTCGCCGGGCTACGAAGCGGGGCTGCGGCTGGCCCTCGTCGGGTTCTTGCTGTTGGCCGCGTCCCTTGTTGCAGGTCGGTTTGGGCCCCGCCTCAGCGATCCTCGCCCGGCGGACGCACCGTGATGCGCTCGACGGTCGTGCCGATCACGTAGCCGTCCGAGTTGAAGTCCACGTAGCCGTCTTCGACCACCCACGGCTCGGGTGTCGCTCCTTGGTATTGATAGGCAAACCCGCCATCGGGCTTGTTTTCCCGCCCCTTGGGTGGGCCAAGGCGGTCTTCAACCTCCACCACCGACATGCCGTTGCGGATGACGCCCTGCTTGATCAGGCCCACCGGGGTCGGGTTGGGCGCCGGACCGACGATCATCGCAACGCCGACCACCAGGACGACCACGAAGGCGATGGGCGCACCGAACATGAGCAGGTAGTCCAACCAGGTCGGTTTGTCGGCCGTCGTGCGTGGTTCCACACCGAACATCATACGCGTCCTCTTCTCAAGACTGTATACTGCCGAACCGTGGCGAACTCTGGGCCCAACGACAGGCTTGATCTGCAGGCTTGGTTCGGCGATGTGCGCCGGTATGGCAAGCTGGTGATCGGGCTGACCGTTTTGGCCGGGCTCTTCCAGCTTGTGATGACGTTCGTGTCCAAGCCCATCTACCGGGCCAGCGCGACCATCTTCATCCCGCTCGACAAGCAAGGCGAAGGCATGATGGGCCTCTCGCTCGGTCTAACGGCGATCACTCCCGTAGACATTCTCATGGGCATTTTGCGGAGCGAGCGCGTTCAAGCGCCGGTGCGCGAAGCGACCAAGTTGAGACAGAAGGATCTGGACGAATTGCTCGTCATCAGCCCCGAGTTGCCGCGCAGCCAGGTGCGTCTCTCGGTGATTGATCCCGACGAGAAGTTCTCCCTCAAGATCTTGAACGAGACGCTGAACGCATTCAAAGCGGCGAACCGAGAGGTCGGCTTCTCGACGGCCGAGATTCAGGCACGCTACTTGCAGGAGTCCATCGAGAAGCGCAAGGTCGAACTCGAAGCCGCGCAGGACGCCCTGCTCAATTACGTCAAGCAGATGAAGGCCCCCGGCGACCCGACGTCACCCGACGCCGCCGGTCTCCAGTTCCGCAAACTACAGGACTTGCAGTTCCAATTGGGCACCGTCGAGAACCAGCTCAACGAGGCCAAACAGAAGGCCGAGGCCCAGGCCCGCGCCTCGATAGACCTTCCGACCGGGTCGGCCACGTCGCTGTTCTGGCGCAACAAGGTCAAAGAGATCGAGCTTGAGAAACGCGTTGCCGAGCAGACCTACGGACCCGAAGCGCCGCAGATGAAGCAGATCGAGTCGCGCTTGCGCGAGGCGCGTGCTCTGGCCCGCGAGGAAGCCTCCAAGGAAGCCACTGCGATCAGCGAGAACCTGACCACCCAGATCGCCGAACTGGAGTCCCGCCGGAAGGTTCTCGTTTGGCAGGTCGCCGAGGCCCGGTTGGTCGCCGAATCGGTGCCAACCGAGACCGCCGAACTGCAGCGCCTGTACCGAGACCTTCGCGTTCGGGAAGAGACCTATCTGGAGCTGATGAAGCGGTTCGAGACGGCGAACGTCGAAGCCGAAGTGGAGCGGGTGCGCTGGACGGTTCTGGACGAGCCGTACCTAAGCGACGAGCCCGTCAACAAGCAACCGGTTCGCAACACCGGCATGGGGTTGGCGGCCGGGCTGGTGGTCAGTCTGTTCCTCGCCACCGTGCTTGGCATGCGCGACCGACGGCGGGCCGCCTAGCCTGCTGTACCGGTCGGTGATCGTTCGGTGGTGTGAGGCTGAAGTCAGGTTGTGGTCGCCGTCCCGCAAT
>JACFNW010000465.1 GCA_019454665.1 Fimbriimonadaceae bacterium
TGCCTTCCCTCGTGGTTCCCCCACGGGGTGGATGCCCTTGAAGACACGTTCATCCTCGACATCCTCAGCCCGCCCGGCGAAATGGGTGTGGACCGGCAAACCTGACCGAGGATTCGCCAAACTAGGCGCATGGCACTGTCGCGCCGCGACTTCCTCAAGCTGACCGGTGCTACGGCGCTCACGCTGACGAGGCGCGAGTCCGAAGCTCAAACGCCGCGCATCGCGACGCGCCCGTATGGCAAGACGGGCTGGAACGCTTCGATCTATGCCGTCGGCACGGCCGAAATCCCCGAAACGGAGGCCGCTGTCAAGGCCCTGAACCAGCTCTTGGATGGTGGCGTGAACTTCATCGACACCGCGCCGAGCTACCAAGGCACCCGCAGCGAAACCGCCATCGGCATGGTGATGGCCAAACGCCGCAAGGAGGTCTTCCTGGCAACCAAGACCCTCGCCCGGGACGCCGACGGGGCTTACGCCGAGGTCAAAGCCAGCCTCGAACGCCTGCAAACGAAACAGACCGATTTGCTGCAAGTGCATGCGGTCAACGACGACGGCACGCTCGACCAGGTGCTCGCGACCGGCGGAGCGATCAAGGGCCTCGAACGCGCCAAACGCGAAGGACTGATCCGATACATCGGCATCACGGGGCACACGCGGCCCGAAGTCATCCTCCGAGCCCTCGACGCTTATCCCTTCGACGCCATCCTCGTCCCGGTGAGCGCGCTTGACAAGCACATCCACGATTTCGCCACCGAGGTCTTGCCCAAGGCGAACAAGCTCGGGATCGGCATCTCGGGAATGAAGGCGCTGAAAGGCATGGAGTTCGCGCGCGGACGCGTGGACGAGCCCGAACCCTTGCTCCGCTACGCGCTCACTTTGCCCATTTCCACGCTCGCCATCGGGCTCAGGCAGGTCTCGGAGGTGGAGCCTAACCTGCGTATGGCCCGCGAGTTCAAGCCGATGCCCGCCGAAGAGATGCGCGCACTCGAAACCGCCGTCCACCCGCTCGCCACCACGCAGGCGCTCTGGTGGAAGCGTCGCTGAGTCAGCCCGCCGCAGGCCGCGCGCCAGCCGTGCCGTACCACTTCGCGAAGATCGGAGACGCCATCACCGTCGTCACGATGGCCATGAGCACCATGACCGTATAGAGGGTCGGCGTGATCACCCCGTGCTGGAGTCCGATGTTCAAGATGATGAGTTCCATCAGGCCCCGGGCATTCATGAGCACGCCGATCGCCGACGCATCCCGCCACGTTTCGCCCGCGAGCCGCGCAGCCAGCATGCAGCCCACCCACTTGCCGACAATGGCGAACAGGATCACGACCACGGCGATGGCCATCACGTTCCCGACGCCCAGCAACTGGACTTTGGTGTTCAGGCCCGAATAGGTGAAGAACAAGGGCAGCAAAAGCGTGCTGGTGGCGTACTCGACCCGCAGCCGGATGCCCTTCGAGAACTCGCCTCGAGGCATGCACACTCCGGTCACAAACGCTCCAAAAACGGCGTAGATGCCGATCGCGTCGGTGAACCAGGCCGCCAGCGAGACGATGGCGAACGTTGTGATCGCGATCGGCTGCGTGACGGTCCCCTCGCGTTGGGTCCACGCTTCTAGGCGTTGCAGCAAGGGCCGCGCCAGAAGCATGAAGCACAAGAAGACGGCTCCGCCGCCGATCGCCCACAGGGCATAGGAGGGCGTCGAAGTGAACGAGGACAAGACGACGGCGAGCAACGCCCACGCCATCGCGTCGTCCGTGGCCCCCGCCGCAAGGGTCAGGGTGCCCATCGTCGTCCCCGCCAGGCCCCTCTCGCTGATGATTCGGGCCAACATGGGAAAGGCCGTGATGCACATGGCGGCCCCCATGAACACCGCACCCTCCCAGGCCTTTGCGGACTCGTTGAAATAGACACCCGGTTCGCGCATCCAAGTCGAAGCAAGCACCCCGAGCGCGAAGGGCAGCACGATCCCGGACAGCGACACGCTCACCGCTCCCTTAGCCTTCTGCCGCAGCAAATTGGTCTCGAATTCCATGCCGACCAGGAACATGTAGAGCACGAGCCCAAGTTGCGAGGCCACGTACAGAACGGACATCGAAGGATGCCTGATCGAGGTCTCGCCCACGATGGCCGTCTGAGGAAAAAGCCACGTCTGCGCCTGCGGGGCAAGGAGCCCGAACAGGGAAGGGCCGAGCAACACGCCCGCGATCATCTCCATCACCACCTGCGTCTGGCCCAGATAGCGACGTCCGAACCAACCGACGGCCCGGCAGACGAGCAGAATCACCGCCAGTTGCAGGAAAAACCGAACAGCCAAGGCGACATCCGTCACAACGCAACCATCGTAGCCGAATCGGTTCGACAAAGTGAACGCCAGATGACGATCCCGCCGGCCGCGTCCGCGAGTCGTATACTT
>JACFNW010000466.1:0-882 GCA_019454665.1 Fimbriimonadaceae bacterium
CCCGCCGGGACCGAACGGTGAAAAGGTCGGCCTTGACGACTACTTTGCGGCGTGGGGCCGTCTCGAAGACATTCCCAACGAGAGCCTGGACGAGTCCAATGACGGCGGAAAGGACGCGGTCACCAGATTGCTGGACATGGTTGAGAAGGACGGCGTCGAGCTGTGGCGGGACAGGGATGGCAATCCGTACGCTACTTTCCGCAATGGCGACGCGCTCGTTCACTGCCATATCCCTTCTCTCACCTTCAAACGGTACTTGGCGAAGGCGTACTTTGAGTCGACGGGGCGTGGGCTCTCGGACCAGACGCGGGAGACGGCGACGAACACCTTCGCCGCCATCGCCGTTTATCGGGGCGAGGTCCATCCCGTCGCACTTCGAACGGGTTGGTCGAAAGGCAACGCGTACCTGGCGCTGCACGATGAATCGGGAAGCGTGGTCGAAGTCGACGCCGATGGCTGGCGCTTGATCGGAAGCGCCGACTCCCCTATTCGGTTCGTGCCCGGGCAAAACACTCGGGCGTTGCCCACGCCGGTCGACGGAGGTTCGATCTACGGGCTTTGGAGGGTTGCCAACTACGAGGAGATGGACCGCCCGCTGGTGTTGGCCTGGCTCGTTGGGTTCTTTCTCAGGGTCGGGACGTTCCCGGTTCTGGCGGTCGGTGGAGAGCAAGGGTCCGGCAAGTCGGTCTCGAGCCGCCTCCTGCTGCAATTGCTCGATCCCAACACCGCTGGCCTGAGGAACCTGTGCAAGGACTACGGGACATGGATGGCGCGCCTTCGGTCCGCTCAAGTGCTTGGATTCGACAACCTGCGCGGCCTCGACCCTGCGACTTCGGACGAGTTGTGCCGGATTGTGTCGGGGGTCGGTTTCTCGGCGCGCAT
>JACFNW010000466.1:933-2401 GCA_019454665.1 Fimbriimonadaceae bacterium
CCACATGCCCATCCTGCTGAACGGGATCGAGGATATCGCCGACCGACCGGACCTGAAAGACCGCACCCTGCTAGTGTCCTGTAGTCGACTGGACGGGGGCCCGCGCCGGACCGAGATGGAGATAGAGGCCGAGTTCGACTCGCTCGCACCGAGCCTTCTCGGTGCGCTCTTGGACCGGGTTTCTCGCGCCATTCGGCGGTACGAGCACGTGAGAGCGCCGAACGTCCGGCTGATCGACTTCGCCCGTTGGGCGCTTGCAGCTTGCGAACCGGGAGAGGAGGAGTCGGCGCTCCGGGCAGCCCTCGAGCGGAATCGGGCCAACCTGGTCGCAATGACCGCCGAGTCCGATCCGTTCGTCCAGGCCTTGCTGGCGTGGATGGCGAACAGACCCGAGTGGACGGGAACGGCGACCGAGCTCCTCGAAGCGTTGGGCAAGCGTCCCGACGACCGGGAGTGGCCCAAGGACGGGCGGGCCGTCGGCAACCGGCTCAAGCGCGTGGCGCCCGAATTGCGCCGACTGGGTGTGGAAGCGGAGCAGTTGCCAAGGAGCGGCCACTCGAGGCGCTGGCGTCTGACCAAGCTCGGCACGGCATCGTCACAAACGTCATCGTCGTCACCGGAGGGTCATTTGGAACCTGTGCAAGGCGGACTGGGGTGTGACGATGTCTGTGACGACGTTTTCGACGGGAATGAGCGAACGTCACCGCACGAGCCTGCGAGTTTGAGCCTGACGCAGCGGTCGAGTGACGTTGGTGACGTTTGTGACGATGTGACCCGGACCTTCCAGATGGTGGCCGAAGGCGACATGGAGGAAATCGAATGAAGGCGAGCGAGTGCCTGATCGAGGTTCGGAGGTTGGGAGCGGACTTGGTGTGGCGTGACGGGCGGTTGTTCGTTACCCCGTCGGGCGCACTGACCGAATCCTTGAGGGCGGAGGTAAAACGGCTCAAGCCCGACCTCGTCCGGTTGCTGGCCAGCCCTCCGGGGGACGAGCTGTCCGCGCTGCGGCGTCTTTGTCCCAAGTTCTGGGACATCGTGGAACTGCGGGACGGTCGGACGGGCTTGCTGTGGGGCGTGAGCCGGTACGGGGTGGCCGTCTGGCTCGACCCGCACGGACCCATCTCGACCATCGACCCGAGAGACGTTGCCTACTGAGAGACACTTGGTCTGACGAGCCTCAAGGTTTAGCACGTCGGAACGACAGACCAGCATTGGAGTTCGTCCAGACGATGCTCAGAACTCATCGAACTCTTGCTGGTCAACTCCGGAGGACGGTGCATTGCCGTAAGGGACCTTGGCCAAGCCCACCTTGGCCCCTTTCCATCGCGTGGTCACCCTGTCGGCGTCACGTGTCACCTGCATCTCGAAGCGGAGCTGATCGACGAACTCCTCGCAGTGCGATACGTCGAGCAGGCCCCCCGTCTTCGCATCCAGGCCGTCGCCGAGCGCAAAGAGCAGGCGGTAGGTG
>JACFNW010000467.1 GCA_019454665.1 Fimbriimonadaceae bacterium
AGCGGGCGGTTCTTTCGCGCTCTCTGCTACCAGTTCTGCTACCAACACTGCTATCATTCGGACATGCCGAGAAGGAAGACGAGGCGCAGCCAGGGCTACAGCGTGCACAAGCTCCCCGACGGAAGATGGAGGGCAGCCGTGACCGTGGGATACAACGAGAACGGCAACCCCAAGCGAGCTACCGCCACGAAGAAGACGGAGCGCGAGGCCAGGGAGGCGCTCGAAGAACTGATCGCCCGCAAGCGGCGGCACGAGCCACTGACGGACAACCGCCAGAAGTTGGAGGCGTATCTGGCGTGGTGGCTCCAGGAGACCATCGAGGGCAAGAAGGCGCCGAAGACCGAACGCATCTACCGCCAGATGACGAGGCTGTACATCGTTCCGGCGCTCGGCCAAGTCGAGCTCGGCAAGCTCGGTCCGCAACAACTCCAGCGGTTCTTCAACGATCTGGCCAAGACGCCGAGGCCCGGCGGGAAGCTCCTAAGCGCCTGCACCGTCCGCAACGTCAAGGCTGTCCTGAGGGCGGCGCTGAACGAGGCGTGCAGCATGAACCTCATCCCAACGAACCCGGCGCTCAAGGTCAAGGTGGCGGCGAGGTCCGTCTCGGATCGTCAGGCGAAGTACCTGACGATCGAAGAGGTCAAGGCGCTGCTCGAGGTCTCGCGCGGCCACTACCTCGGGGGACTCTTCGCGCTGGCCGTGAGCACGGGCTTGCGTCTCGGCGAAGCCACGGGACTGACCTGGGCCGACGTCGAAACCGACACCATCGTCGTGCGGCGGCAGCTTCAGTGGAACGGCAACGGCCACGAGCTGCGGGACCTGAAGACCAAGAGTGCGAGCCGCCGGGTGCCATTGGTGGCCAAAGCGCGGGAAGCCATCGAGCGTCAGCGCGAGAACCAAGAGCTATGGGCATCGGCTCACGGCGACGACTTCAACCCCCTGGGCCTCGTGTTCACCAACACGACCGGAACGCCTCTGCATCAGAGCAACGTCAACAAGCACCTGAAGGCTCTGGCGCGGCAGGCCGAGATCGCGAAGAACGTCAGTTTCCACATGCTGCGACACACCGCAGGGACCTACCTCGTCGCCGTAGGTGTGGAGCTCAACCACGTCAAAGAGATCCTCGGCCACTCGCAGCTCAGCATCACGGCGGACCTCTACGCCCACGCCGTGCCCTCGACGCACAAGGCGGCGCTCGACCGACTTGGCGCCGCGCTCGGGTGACGGTCGTGACGGTCGTGACGGTTGGATCGCGCGAATCAGCATTCGAGCAACGGGGCAATCCGTT
The DNA here is from genome assembly GCA_019454665.1 of Fimbriimonadaceae bacterium. Classification (GTDB taxonomy): domain Bacteria; phylum Armatimonadota; class Fimbriimonadia; order Fimbriimonadales; family Fimbriimonadaceae; genus UBA2387. Next base: position 1,289 of record JACFNW010000467.1, read on the forward strand.
GCGGGCTGACTCTGGCTCCCGGACGACAGACTTCTACCGGGTCCAGTAGACGCATGACGACGAAGCACTTGACAAAGGGCCGTCACCAGAAGCTATGCTTGATTCTGGCAGGATCAAGGCGTAATGGAAGCGTGGCGAGAGCTATGGGCGAAAAGCGAACCCCGGCACCCGCTGTGGCGCCACCAGCTTGACACGGCTGCCGTAAGCCTGGAACTGCGCAACCCGCTCCTTCACGAAGGATGGAGTGCCGAGCAATTGGCGCTGGTTGTGGCCCTGCACGACATCGGAAAGGCCGACGCTTCATTCCAGCACCAAACAGGGGGCTCGCTGTCTGAAGACCTCCAAAGGGCAGGATTCGGACTCACCAGCGATTCAAAGTGCCGACACGAGCGCTTGTCCGCCCGCTTCTTGAGGGGGGCTTTCAAGTCTGCAGACCAGGAGCAAGACGCCGACACGATCGCAAGATGCGTCCTCGCACATCATGGGTACTGGTGCGAGGGCGCCCGAGGAGTTGGGAACGCATATGAAAAGGCCCAACAAGACCTCTGCTCCATGCTGCAGGACGTGCTCGGCGTCCGACTCGATACTGTTCCCGCAGTGAAAGACCACAGCTCGTTCGGCATGAGGCTCTGCGGACATATCGTCCTGTGCGACTGGATCGCGAGCAACGAGGCATTCTTCACAGACGGCCGACTTCAAGGTATCGAGTGTCCTCGCGATTACCTGTCCGCAGCGCGGACGGTTGCGCAGGATTGGACCGACAGGCTGGGACTGAGAAGGCCCGATCAAACTCCTCCTCGCCCGCGCGATGTCGTCGGCAAGCCAAGGCCCTTGCAACAAACGCTTCTTGAAGAGACAATCCCGCCGGGACTCGTCATCATCGAGGCCCCGATGGGCGAGGGCAAGACCGAAGCGGCTTGGATTCTTGCCGAGAAGTGGACCGAGCGGGGGTTCCACGGAATGTACATGGCCCTCCCCACCATGGCGACCAGCGATGCGCTCCACGGCCGTTATCGGCAGGACTATCTCGAGAGACTCGACCGAGGCAACCAAGCTAAGCTGGTCCACGGGATGGCATGGCTGCGCGACGATACCGAACCTGAAAGGGAACC
>JACFNW010000468.1 GCA_019454665.1 Fimbriimonadaceae bacterium
ACCCAGACGTTCGGCGGCAGGAGTTCGGTGGCCAACGGGTCGAAGCCCGGGTTGACGACGCTGCCACCGAGTTGCGCCCATCGCGTTGCCGTGCGGACTCGCTCCACCGCCGCTGGCTCGGCCCGATCGAGCCAGCCCGCCAACTCGGTGAGCGTGCCCGACGCCGTCACGAGCGCGACCCACCGCCGATGGTCGGCCGGTCCCATCCCGATGTGCGGAAAGGTCCCCAGTCCATCGGCGTTCGGTATCCACCACCGCTGGACGCCGTAGCGTGCGGTCATCAGAGCCGTCCATGCCGCCTGCTCGCGCACCATCGAAGGCACGGCGCACGACCCCTCCGAGTCGGCATAAAAGCGGAAGTGGTCGCACCAGCGCGCCCGCACAGGCCCGCCGAACGGCAGGTCAATGCAGTGGACGACGCGGCCGTCTTCGGGAATCCGTTGGCGAATCGCGTCCAACATCCAACCCATCCACTCCATCGGGGTTCTGCCAGCCGCGCGGCATGTCGCATCCGTCTGCTCGAACCCCATGGACCAAAAGTCCAGCTTCGTGCCCTCGAACGTCCATGTATCGAAGGCGAGGTCGAAGGCATGCTCCAGAAACGCCCGGGCCTCGGGCACCGAGAGGTCGAGGAATCGGAGGTGGGGCATGAAGTGCAAGCGGCACGACTCTTGGAACCACTCGGGGTGGTCGAGAACCAGTTCCGACCGGGCATCCGCCGCCGGGGTCAGCCAGATCATGGGGCGAAAACCGAGGTCGCGGATGCGTCCCGCAAGGCCCCGCATCCCCTCGGGGAATCGGGGGTCGCCGACCAACCGGTCGGGCCGGTAGAACGCCGACAGGTCCGACATGCCCAGCGACCCGTCGTCGCTTGGGACACACGCTGGCTCGGGCGCCCAACCGTCGTCCACTTGGATCCAGCCCACGTTCTCGAACGTCTGCGCCAGGAACCGGCTCGTGTCGAGGATGCGCTCGGCGTCAATATCTCGAAAGACGCCGTCGTTCCACGTGGCCCACGTCACCGTCTGGTCCGGCGCCCTACGAAAGCGTGAGTCGAGTTCGCCCATCGCCAGGGCAAACACTCGGGGGGTCAGGAGTTCGCGGGGTTCTGCAGACACCCACCGAATGCAGGGTGGCTCCCAAGGGCTACCGTCTGCGGGGCGTTCGAAGCGCAGGTTCAGCTCGATCCCGGTCTCGCATTGCCGCCACTCGACCGACGAATGGACGAGCGTGCCGCCCTCCCATCCGAACGCGAATCCCCCTTTCTCGTTCCGCAATGCCAAGAACCGGGGCATCCCGAAGGGCTGCAACCCCGGCGAAGCGTCGAAGTGGAACGGTGCCGTGAGCGGCGATGGGTCCCCGCTGCGCCAATCCTGGTCCACCCGCGCCCACAGGCGGTTCAGCATGCGCGGCAGCACGGGATGGTGGACCCAAGCGGGCCCCATCCAAGGCACGGTGATCCGCACTTCCAACGGCCCGACTTGCCTTGGCAAGTACCACTCGATGTCCCTGGCGAACCGTCTGCGGGAGCCCGGCTGCCCAACCACCTCGATCTCGATGGGCGTAGCCATTGCGGTTAGGAAGCGACCACGTTCACGAGCTTGCCGGGCACGTAGATCACCTTGCGGATGGTCTTGCCTTCGGTGTGCGCCGCGACTCGAGGAGAGGCCAGGGCCGCTTGCTCCACGGCTTCCTTGGGCGCATCGGCCGGGACCGTGATCGTGTCGCGCAACTTGCCGTTCACCTGCACCGCGATGGTCAGCACGTCCTCCTTCGCCAAGGCTGGGTCGAAGCTTGGCCACTCGGCATCATAAGTAAAGCCTATGTGCCCCAAACCGCTCCAAATCTCATCGGCCGAATGGGGGGCAACGGGCGACAACATCAGCACCAGCGACTCCAACGCCTCGGAAGCAGCCAGGTCGTCCGCCGGATTCCGCTCCGCTTTGAGAAAGTCGTTCATCGCGTTGACCATCTTCATCAGCTCCGAAACCGACGTGTTGAACGCCGTCCGCGCTAGATCGTCGGTGACCTTCCGGATCGTCTGGTGGGTGGTGCGGCGCAGATCGCGACCCGCCTGCGAGAGGTCGTCCTGAACGATCTTGCCGCGCCAATCGGGGTCGTAGGACGCCTGCAGATCGCTGGCCAGTTTGAACACGCGATGCAGGAAGCGAACCGCGCCCTGGGCGCCCGTCTCGGTCCAGACGACGTCCTGCTCGAACGGGGCCACGAACATCTCGAACACGCGCAGGGCATCGGCGCCGAACTTCTCGACGGCCTCCTCCGGCGTGACCACGTTGCCCTTCGACTTGCTCATCTTCTCGTTCTTGTAGAAGACCTCGTCCGCCGGCAGCGATGCCGCTTCCTCGGGCGAGATGCGAATACCCTCCTCGCCAAC
>JACFNW010000469.1:0-1245 GCA_019454665.1 Fimbriimonadaceae bacterium
CTCGAGCGGCTCGCGATGGCTGCCGAGTTCCGCGACGACGACACCGGCGAGCACACACGGCGAGTCGGGTTGCTCAGCGAGGCCATCGCACGCAAACTGGGGTACAGCGAGGCGGATGCGCGCCGGATCGGCATGGCGGCCTTGCTGCACGACCTGGGCAAGATCGGCATTCCGGACGGCATCCTGCGCAAACCCGGCAAGCTCACGGCGTACGAGTTTGAAAACGTCAAGGCCCACACCTGGGTCGGCAGCCAGATTCTTGGAAGGAGCAAAGTGAGCATGCTCCAGTTGGCCGAGGAAATCGCCCTGACGCACCACGAACGCTGGGATGGGACGGGCTATCCGTTGGGCTTGAAAGGCGAGGAGATCCCCATGTCGGGGCGGATCGTCGCCCTCGCCGACGTGTTCGACGCTCTGACCCACCGACGACCCTACAAGGACCCCTGGTCGAACGCCAAAGCCCTGATGGAGATCCAAAAACAGAGCGGACGCCAATTCGATCCACAAGTGGTCGAGGCGTTTCTCCACCTGGATTGGGAGAAGCTCGAACTCGACGACGACGTGTTCCCAGAGCCCCACGAACCGCGCCGCGCGGCGTGAGAACGTCCATAATCTTGGGACCCGCGATGGGCGCGGGAATGCTTTCGCGCTCTTGCGCGTCTAAAACCAAGACCATGAAGTTCATGACGTTCGCCAAGTTGTTCGCCGTCTCGACCGCGCTGTTTGCGGTATCTTGCCTGCTCGTGGAAGAAGCCGAAGCTCAGCTATCCAAGACCGCCGCGCCCGGAGCCACCGCGCCCAAGGCGGGTGAAGAGGTCGCCGTGATGGAAACCAACCACGGACGCATCGTCCTCAAGTTCTTTCCGGCCAAGGCCCCCGGCCACGTGAAGAATTTCAAGGACCTCGCGAACAAGAAGTTCTACGACGGGACGAAGTTCCACCGGGTCATTCCCAACTTCATGATCCAGGGTGGCGACCCGAACTCGAAGAGCGACGACAAGTCGCGCCACGGCATGGGTGGCCCCGGCTACCAGATCAAGGCCGAGTTCAACGACATCAAGCACGAGCGCGGCATCCTTTCGATGGCGCGAAGCCAAGATCCGGATTCCGCGGGCAGCCAGTTCTTCATCATGCACAAGTACGCCCCCAGCTTGGATCGCAACTACAGCGCGTTCGGCCAGGTCATCCAGGGCATGGACGTGGTGGACAAGATCGTGATGCTGGAGCGCGACGCCCGGGACAACC
>JACFNW010000469.1:1255-2390 GCA_019454665.1 Fimbriimonadaceae bacterium
ATCAAGTCGGTCCGCATTCAGAAGTGGCCGGTCAAGTAGTCGGCCCGAACCCCTCGTTCCCTCCCGACTGTGGAGGGGACGAGCGAGGGATTCGGATCGGCGCAGCCTAACCCGACGGCGCGAGCCGAAACACGAACCGCGCGTTGCCCAGCGCGAACTCGTCGCCATCGGTCAACTCCACCGAATCCACACGCTCGAAGTCCTCGCGCAACAGAAACGTCCCGTTCGAGGAGCCCAGGTCGGAGAGCGTCCAGACCCCGTCCTCTTCCGTGATCTTGGCGTGCTTGCGCGAGACGTAGGCACCCTCCGGCAACGGGCCGAGGTCCACGTCAATCGGGCCGACCGCGGGGTCGAAGCGACCGATCACAGCGGGCGGGTTGATCCAAAACACGTCGCTCGTCTCGGCGCCCGAGCGTTTGACCGTGAGGCTGGCGCGACCGATGACGGTGTCGTCGGAAGTGGCTTCGGGTTCGGTTGGGGCGAGTTCGCTCGGTTCGTCGTTCATGCGGCAGGTCTCCTGGTTCGGCGCTCGGCGAGCGCCCCCACACCCAGAACTATAACCGAAACGAGCAAGCCCGGCAACAGGGTCCCGATGCTCACCTCGTGACCGCCGGGCAACGTCATGCCGAGGTACGGGTTCCCGGTTGCCGTTCCATAGGCCAACCAAGACGCCGAAACCGCAAACGAGAGAGCCATCGCGCCAGCGGTCCAACCATCGGAAAGCCCAGCGCCGCGACGATACACGTGCCACACGGGGACCAGCAACGCCCCGACGACCGCGCCCGCCCACGCGTACCAGAGCGCGACCACGCTCTGGATTTGCAGGGCCAACGCAACGGCGACCAGGCTCGACACCGCAAAGCCGATCCGCGTCCAGGCGACGATCCGCTCATCGGTGGGGGGGGTCTTGGCGACCCGGGCCGCAAGGTCCCGGGCCAGCGACGCCCCGGCCACCAGCGTGTAGCCGACCATAGCCGAAACCACGGTACCCACCAACCCAAAGATGAACAGCGCCTTCAAGCCCGGGCCGAGCACCGATTCGCCCAAGGCAGGGAAGAGGAGCAGCGGATCGGAGGTCTGGGCCATCGAGACGGCGTACATCCCCGTGCCGATGGTCAGCATGTCGAACACGAAC
>JACFNW010000470.1 GCA_019454665.1 Fimbriimonadaceae bacterium
CTGGCTGCATCGAAGGCGGCCTGACGCCCCAGCGGCTACAATGGGCGGACATGGCCCGCTCGGTTTCTGATCCGCTCACGCGCATCCGGCAGCTGGGTCTGACTTCGGCAAGCGCATCCGACTTGCTGGCCGTAGCCATCAGCCGTCGCGCCGAGGATGTCGCGGGCAGCGAAGACGCCGCGAACCGCCTGCTGCGCTCGGTCAAACGCGTTCGCGATGTGGTCCATTTGAGCGCACTGGAACTGAACGAGGCGTCGGGGCTCGACGCATTCGAGGTCTTGCGCGTTCAGGCGGCCATCGAACTCGGGCGCAAGGCGGGCATCGCAGGGCGGGGCGACATGATCGAAGTCGAGACGCCCGAAGACGTGGTGGACGAACTCGGCGTCCTGGTCGGGCTCAGCCAAGAGCGGTTCATGGTGGTCCTGCTGGACGCCAAAAACCGCGTCATCCGCTCGGACACCGTCCACATCGGCACGCTCACGCAGTCCATCGTCGGCCCGCGCGAGGTGTTTCGTCCGGCGGTGCGCGATGGCGCGTCGCAGATCATCGTCGCCCACAACCACCCCAGCGGCGACCCCACGCCCAGCCCCGAGGACATCCAGGTCACCAAGCGACTGGTCGAAGTGGGCAAAGCGCTCGACATCCCCGTCTTGGACCACCTGATCATCGGCGAGCCGAATTGGGTGAGTTTGAGGCGTCTAGGCTACTTCTAACGACATCATGAACGACTCTTGGGAAGCCATCGTTTCCGACTTGAAGCTGCGCGCCGCCGCGATGCACGAGGCCCGCGAAGCGGGTCTCGCCCTGTGCCGCAAGCTCACGCAAGCCTCGGCGAAGTGCATTCGCCACATCCACCGGCACCAGTTCGAGGAGGCGGCCTTGCTCTTGGATGAGGCGCAAGCGATCGCCCAGCAGGCGCGGGACTTCCTCCAACCCCATCCGGCGCTCTTCCACGCGGGGTACTTCCACGACGCCGAGAAGGAGATGGTCGAAGCGGCTGCGGTACTTGCCATCGTGCAGAGCCGCCCCTGCCCGAGCCCCTCGGCGCTGGGCGCGGAGACGATGAGCTACCTGAACGGCATGGGTGAGGCCGCCAGCGAGTGCCGCCGGTTCGCCCTCGACGAGATGCGCGCCGGGCGCGTCAAGGAAGCCGAGCGCATCCTCCTGCGCATGGAGGAGATCTACGACGAACTGATCACGTTCGACTTCCCCGACAGCATGACGGGCGGCCTCCGGCGGACTTGCGACGCACTCAGGGCCGTCATCGAACGCACGCGCAGCGACCTCACGACCACACAGAGCCAGCAAGAACTCGTCGCCGAACTGCGGCGCGTGCGCGAGGACTTGGACCGCAACCGGCCGTGACGACCACGATTCCGCTGGAACCCGGAGAACTCGATCTGCGGCAGTGTGTCTCGTGCGGACAGGTCTTCCTGTGGCGCGAGGCAGCCCCCGACCTGTGGCTCGGGGTGGATGGCGAGGCCTGGTTCAGGGTGCAAGTGACCCCCGAAGGGCTGACCGTCGAGAGCAACGAGTCCGTCGAGCGCTTCCGAAGCCTGTTCAATCTGGACGTAGACCAGGCCGAACAGGAAGCTGCGATCCGAGCGGCGGCACCCGAACTCGACCCGTACATCGCGCGCTTTCCCGGGCTGCGGCTGATGCGGCCTTCGTGCCCGGTCGAAACGCTCTGCTGCTTCCTGTGCACGCCGAACAACCACTTGCGGCGCATCATGCCGATGGCGCGTGCGCTCCAGGCCTACGGCGAGCCGATCGGCGAAGTCGAGGGCGTTGTTCTGCGAAGATTCCCCGAAATCGAAGCGGTCGCTTCGATTCCGGAACACGAGTTGCGAGCCATGGGCTTCGGGTACCGGGCGCGTTCGATCCCCCTCACCGCTGCAAGAGTGGCCGAACGAGGCGGTCGCGAATGGCTGATGAACCTTCGAGCCAAGACCTATGCGGAAGCGTTCGAGGCGCTGGTCGCGCTGCCGGGCGTCGGCCCGAAGTTGGCCGACTGCATCGCCCTGTTCGCCCTGCACAAGACCGAGGCCGTTCCGGTGGACACTCACCTATGGCAAGCCGCCACACGCCTCTACTTTCCCGAGTGGCAAGGCGCGGCAATCACGGAGTCCCGCTATCGCGCCGTCGGAGCCCTGTTTCGGTCCAAGTTCGGGCCGCTCGCCGGCATCGCCCACCACTATCTGTTCTACGACAATATGCGTAACGCAGGCCGCTCCCAAACGTCTGGAACGTTGGGACGCAAGGAACGGGTCGAATCGAGCGGATCATGACGCTCAATCGGGTCTGGCGTCCGTCTTGAATGGAAGGAACCATGTTGAACAGCATTGCCGCTCTCGCCATTGCTTCGGCCGCCACCGCTCCGGCCGTCGA
>JACFNW010000471.1 GCA_019454665.1 Fimbriimonadaceae bacterium
CAGACGCCGCTCCAAGGGGTCCACGTAGCCCTCGATGATGATCTCGGCGTCGGCGGGCACCATGATGTCCACGGTCTTCGCCTTCACCAACCGGACGTTTTCGCGCCGCAGGAAGCCGGCGAACAGCATCTCGTCAATGCCCGGGGGCAGGGGGGAAATGGCGGTGAAGGCGTAAACGGGGTCGCCGCCCAGCGCCACGCAAACCTCGAAACGCTTGCGCCCCGCTTCGCCTGCGTCTTCCATCTGGCGCATGCCCTGCTTGTGCATCTGCCAGTGCATGCCACACGTGTTCTTGTCGTAGAGTTGCACGCGGTACATGCCCACGTTGCGCTTGCCTGTGCTGGGGTCGTGCGTGAACACGAGCGGCAGCGTCACGAAGGGGCCGCCATCTTCGGGCCAACACGTGAGGATTGGCAGTTGCGTCAGGTCCACGTCGTCGCCCTGCATCACGACTTCCTGGCAGATGCCGTCCTTGGCGCGCTTTGGAGGGACGGTCTTGACCTCGCCGAGTAGTTGCGGCAGTCGCTTCAGCGCCTCGATAGGGCCCTTGGGGAATTCGGGTTTGAGCAGTTCGCGCAGGCGGTCGGCGTGCTCTTCGAAGTCCTCGCAGCTCACGGCGAGCGACATGCGGCGGCGCGAGCCCATCGTGTTGATGGCCACAGGCATGGCGTATCGCTTCTCGCCGACCGGACGCGAGGCGGGATCAATGCTGGGCTGGTTGAGGACGGCGCTCTGCGGGTTGGGCGTACCCAGGCGGTGCGGCGGGCCGACCACGTTCTCGAACAGCAGCGCGGGGCCGTCGGCCTTCATCACGCGGTCCGCGATCTCGGTGATCTCGAGGTACGGGCTGACGGGCTCGGCGATGCGCTTCAGCTCGCCCTTTTGGGCGAGAGCGTCGAGGAAGTGCTGGAAGTCGTTGTAGGCCATGGGCGTGTCCGCCATAGTCTACGCATTGTCGCCGCCACGAAGTCGCTCAGCGTCTGCCAAGTCCTGCGATCGGCCTGTCGCGAGCTTGTTGACGAGCAAGTGGTCTCGGCAGATCACACGTGTGGGTTCCCCGTCCATCGTAGCCACGATTGCCTCCGCGAGAACCTCTTCTGTTGAGACGCCCGAAACAAAGGTCAACAGGTCGATGCGGCATGGAGGATAACCTAACTGCACGACCAAGTCGGGGTTGGTGAAGTCTGATTCGCTCAATCCCAAGCTCGTCATGCCGAACTGCTCCAGCGCAGCCAGCACCCTCTGAGCGTTGGCTTCGGTCGGAGCGACGAGCAAGTCCATGTCACCGGTGTACCTGGGGAAGCCGTGCCAAGACAGAGCGACCGATCCCACCACGCAATACTCAACGCCGATCTCGTTGAACAACCGTAACAACTCTTTCCAGTCTTTGGTCATCGCCATGAGCCTGCCGCCGAAGTTCGAACAGGATGGCCATGCGCTCTTCGGGGGTGAGGGAGCGATAGTAGGCGAGGTCGGCAAGCTCGGCCTCTTCGTGAGACTGGAACACCCTGACCTCGACCTTTCGTGCCACGAACTCAGGATACCCGTCGCGTACAATGAAGCCATGCCTGTGGCTCTGACCGAAGCCGAAATCACACGTCTCATGGACGAAGCGCACGAGGCGGGCATCCGCCTCGAAGTGCATGAGGGGCTTCCGATCTGGGAACTGTGCCCGTCGCCTTTGCACACGATGGAAGCCGAGCGGATCGCGCAGTCGGTCGAACCCTCGGCACGCCCGGGCGGATGTGGGTGCCATCGCTTCCAAGACATGGCCGTCAGGTTCCCCGATGGTTCGATCCGTCGGCCCGACATCGGGGTCTTCTGCGAGCGGCCCGCCGCCACCCAAGAGGCGACGCGCACCCTCCCCCAAGCCGTGGTCGAGATCGTCTCGCCCGGTTCGGAGGTGAAGGACCTCGAACTCAGCCCGCCGTTCTATCTGCGGCACGGGGTGCTGGATGTGGTGGTCTTTGACCCGCGCACGGGCGAAGCAACGTGGTTTTGGGACGGTGGCAAGGCGGTCGGTCAGTCGCCATGGCGCATCGAGTTGCGATGCGGTTGCTCCGTGACCGTTTGATTCGGTGCCGAACCTACCTTTGTCGGCGTTGCAGGCGTCGGACGCGATCCTCGTCCCACAGCACAAGCGACCATACTGAATGGAGCCCAAGCAGGAAAACGCCGAGCATGGCAAGCAGATAAGCCGGGTTGTGCAAGAAGGAGCCCAAGAAGATGAATCCGGCCAAGAACAGAACCATGAACAGCACGATGCTCAGCACGATCACATGCTGACCACACCGTCGTGCATGGAGAGTTGCTGCCTCGCGATAGCTCATTCGCGTCGCCGCTCGCTTGGTCGTGCGAACGAGGCGGACCAACCACGCGAGCCGGTG
>JACFNW010000472.1 GCA_019454665.1 Fimbriimonadaceae bacterium
CTTCACGCCGCTGTACCGGCGCAACAAAGCGTTTCGTTCACCTTCGGGCAGGATGGTCAGCACCGTGGCGAGCGGGTCGGTGAGCAACCCCTCCTTCGCCACCACCGTGACCTGAATCCGATCCCTGGTCGCCCAGCCGGTGCGTGGGTCCACGATGTGCGAGTAGCGCACGCCGTTCAGCACCACGAACTGCTCGGTGTCGCCCGAGGTCGAGATGGCCTGGTGGGCGAACAGGAGGTCCTTCGGGCCGCTGTCGTCTCCGGCGTTGGGCACGCGAATGGTCCAGCCCTTCGTGCCCGGAGGCGGTCCCGTCACCACGATGTCGCCGCCCATTTCGACCATCGCCCGAGTCACGCCGTGCCGCTTCAGCACCTTTTGCGCCTCGTCGCACGCGTAGCCCTTGGCAATGCCGCCCAAGTCGAGGAGCATGCCCGCACGCTCCAAGCGAACCGTTCGCTTGCGCCGGTCGAGCCGCATCATCTTCCAGCCCACCAACTTGCGGGCTTGCTCCAGGGCCGTTGCGTCGGGCATGCGTTGCTCGCGCCGCGCGGCGCGCCAAACGCGGATGATCGGGCTGGCCGTCACATCGAACGCGCCGTTCGTCCGATCCGCGATCTGCTGGGCGCGCTCAAGGACGCGAAAGAGGTCGGCCGAGACGGGTACGGGTTCGCCGCCCGCCTTGGCGCACAGCAGGTTGAGTTCGCTGTCTCGGCGGTAGTCGCTCATGATGGCGTCCAGTTCGCCGATGCGCTTGAACGCCGCGATGCACGCCTCTTCGGCCTTGGCTTGGCTGGTGGCGTACAGCGTGATGCGGGCCTCCATGCCCATGTGGACCTCGGAATAGGTAAAACGTTGGAGATCGTCGGCGGCGCGTGCGCTCGGTGCGGCGATCCAACCCGCGATGAACAACCCCACCCAAGCCATGCTCCGCGCCAGCCTGTTGGTCGCCCTCGCCTTGGCGGTCGGCCTGACCGGTCGCTCGACTCCCTTCGCGCAGCAGCGGATGGCCCCGTACCGGGAGTCGCTGCCGAAGTCCACGGCCAAGCTGGACATGGTCCCCGTCTCGGGGGGCCAGGTGACGATCGGAGGGAAGTCGGTCACGGTGGCTCCATTCTATATCGCCAAGACCGAGACCCCGTGGGAAGCGTTCGACGCGTTCCAAGCCAGCGGCGAGCCGTCGCCGCCCTACGACCGCACGGTTTTTGGGCCGGATGCCATCGCCCGTCCCAGCCGCAGCTACCTCTTGCCCGACCTTGGGTGGGGGCACAACGGCTACCCCGTCATCAACGTCTCCGCCGAGAACGCCGAGATGTTCTGCCGTTGGCTGAGCAGCGTGACCAAGAAGAAGTACCGCCTTCCCACCGAAGCCGAGTGGGAGATGGCCTGCCGGGCGGACAAAGCCGCGAACTGGAAGCCGACCAAGGCCGAGGCCGACCAAGCGGCTTGGTACAAGCCCAACAGCAAGGAGACCACGCACCCCGTCGCCAAGAAAGCCGCCAACGCCTGGGGCATTCACGACATGCTGGGCAACGCGGGCGAGTGGGCCATCGACATGCAGGGCAAACCCGTCCTGTGCGGCGGAACGTTTCAGGACGAACTGGGTCTGGTGTCGCCGCTGACGCGTCGCTACTGGTCGCCCGAGTGGCAGGACTCCGACCCGCAGATGCCCAAGAGCCGGTGGTGGCTCTCCGATGGCCCGTTCGCGGGCTTCCGCGTGGTGTGCGAGCCCTGACATGTGGCCGATTCTGTTGGCAGCGACGATGAGCCAGCCGCAACCGCTCCTGACCTTTGAAGGCCGCGAAGGCCCCGGAAAAGGGAAGCACGTGGTGCTGTTGGCGGGCGACGAGGAATACCGTTCCGAGGAGGCCATGCCGCAACTCGCGCGCATCCTCGCGGAGCGCCACGGCTTCCGTTGCACCGTGCTGTTCTCGATGAACGACCAGGGCGAGATTGATCCCGAGCGCAGCGACCACCAACCGGGCCTGGAATCGCTGAAGACGGCCGACCTCTGCATCATGATGCTGCGCTTCAGGCGCTGGCCCGAGGCGCAGATGAAGCACTTCGTCGAGTACTTCGAATCGGGCAAGCCCATCCTCGCCCTGCGCACCAGCACGCACGCGTTCGATTACCCGGGCGACTCGTCGAACGCCTACCACCGATACGGGTGGCGCAGCAGCGTGTGGCCCGGCGGCTTCGGCAAGCAGGTGTTGGGCGAGAATTGGGTCAGCCACTGGGGCGACCACGGCAAGCAAGCCACGCGGGGCGTTCCCGAGGCGACCCAAGCGGGCCATCCCATCTTGCGGGGCGTCCGCGATGTGTTCGGCCCTACCGACGTGTACGAAGCCGCGCCGCCTTCGGACGCCAAAGTGCTGCTTTGGGGC
>JACFNW010000473.1 GCA_019454665.1 Fimbriimonadaceae bacterium
TCATACCTCGGCGCTGGTCAACCCTCCCCTCAATCCCCTCCCGATCTTCGGGAGGAAACGCAGATCGGCCCCAACTATCGCGTTACTCAAAACTCCCTCCCCAAGCCTGTGGAGGGCCGGGGAGGGGTTGAACGCTTTCTGATTAGCGTCGGGCCGGACGGCGGCAGGGCCTACCCAGATTGCGAGGGTACTGCAATCGTCTGTGGGATACCGCCCTGGTGCCATTTTCGATGGTCGTGAACGCCGCGCCCTCGTAGATGCCCCGCCCGTTCCTCCGGTTCGTCGCCGCTGTCATGCGTTCAGTTTAGCAAGGAATCCTGGGAAGCGGAAGAGGGAGTATGGAGCGTTCAGGTTTCAGGGTTCAGGGCCCGACCAAGTGAGAGCGTCGGCAGGTTGTCCTCCTATTCCGTCTTCCTTCTTCCGTCTTCCCAAACTTGGGGGGAAGTGAATGTGAATCGTGAACGCGCGAAGCTTCAGTTCACGTGCAGCGTTTTCTCGTGCGTGTACGTGGCGAAGCCGGCCGCCGAGCCTTTGGGCTTGCGGACGTGCTTCTTCAACGTATAGTCCACGGGCACCACAGAAGAGTGTTTCAGCACGCTGTGCCTCACGGCCACCTCGGCGGCAAATCGCAAGACCTCGATCGGTGTGCGCTCGGGGTGGTTGGCCGTGGGAACGACCACATGAGCGGAAACCGCGCCACGCACATGCAGCCACCAGTCGTTTGGGCGCGCGACACGGGTCGTCAAGTAGTCGTTCGCCGTCGCATTCTCGCCATACAACACAACCGCTCCGCCCGGCCCGAGCAGTTCGCGAACGCGATGCCCCTGATACGGACGTTCCTCCTTGACCGGGCTCTGCGAGGCCTTCTGCAGCCACCGTCTCGAAGCCGCTTCGGCCCGCAACTGCTGAAGCGTCGCGCGATCCTGGGCCAATCGCACGTGGCTGAGATAGGCGCGCAGGGCGTCCAAGTCCTCGTTCAGCCGCTGCCGCTGGGTCTCGAGTTCGCCTCGCCCTTCCTTGGCGCGTTTGGCCTTGGCAAACCACTTCTGCGCCTGCTCGAGCGGCGTGAGTTCGGGGTCGAGCGACAGCGTGACCGGGTTGCCGTCGTAGTCCCACACCTCGGCGCGGTCGGCGCCCTTGGGGATCGAGTTCGCGTAGGCGAGCAGCAGTTCGCCTTGCCGCGTCCATTGGCCAGCCCTCATGGCGTTTCCCTCCGCCTGGGCCAGATCGTGCAGAGCGACCTCGCGGGCCAGAGCCACCCGTTCGAGTTGGCCCACCAAGGCGCTTCGCTCGGCCTCGAGTCCCTCTGAGGTCTCGAGTTCGAAGAACCAACCGTCGGCGGCGCGGGCGTAGCTCGGCACGGGTCGGCCGATGAAGCCCAAGGCGTCGAGCGACACGGGATACGGCCCGAATCCGGGGACCATCGTTGGCTGAAACTCGCCCTCGAACGCCCGCCTTGCCAGCTGGTCGCCCGCGCCGATCAGCGCCTTGACCAACGGCGGCAAGGCTTCGGCATCGAAGACCGGTGGCGGCACGTAGGGCTGCCCCGCCAACATCGGACGACGGCTTTGGCTGCGGCCGACATGTTTGGCACACGCTATGATGCGGTCGCCCGCGTCGAGCAGCGCCGCGTTCGAGTGCTTCCCCCTCATCTCGACCACCAGCCGATGGGGACCGTGCTCCCCTTCGAAGCTCAGGACAACGACTCGGTCCCGACCCATCTGCTCGACGCCAACGAGACGGCCATCCTCGACGCGCGCTCGCATCGCCTCGACCAGCGTCTTCGGGTCCATGCGCTCGCGACGGACCCAGGTGGGGTGCAGCCGGGCGAAGCGCGGGTTCCAACTCACCAACAACCAAAGGCTCTCGCCCGCATACAGGTTGACGGCCAAGGCGTCCTCGGCGACCTGAACCACCTTCTGCACGCGGGCACCGAGCCACTTGGGCGCATCGGCAAGCGATGCCGCAAGGCAAAGGGCGTCGAACGGCGCGGTTCGAGGCGTCATTTGGGATCGCGCGCAGGGTCGAGCGTGACCGACTCCATGGTCATCGCGCCGAAACCGTTGAACCGGAGGCCCTCGACGCGTGGCCGAATCAGCACCACGTCCCGCACGTAGTACAAGGGCACCCAAGGCGCATCTTGCAAGATGCGATCCTCGGCGCGCTGGTAGAGCCTCATGCGCTCGTCCACCGGCCCGGCGAACGAGTCGGCCGATCGGCACAAGGCGTCCACTTCGGGGTTGGCATAGTTGAGCGAATTGTGGGGGCTGTAGCCCGCGAAGAGCAGGCTCAGGAAGTTCTGCGGGTCGAGGTAATCGGCGTACCAAGACATCACGAAGAAGCCGAGTTGCTTCTTGTTGCGGCGCTCCAGCATCGTCT
>JACFNW010000474.1 GCA_019454665.1 Fimbriimonadaceae bacterium
AGTCGAGGTTCAGGAACATCCCGCCGTGCCCCATCAGCCGGTGGATCTCGCTGTAAAGCGCGCGGATGCGGCTGCCATCTCGGAGGTTGTGGATGGCGATGGTGGAAACGGCGAAGTCGAAGCCTTCGCCGACCGCTCCCGTCCACTCCGGGCGCGAAAGGTCTGCCTGCACGTACTCCACCCGTCCGCCAAAGCGGGCCAACCGCTCGCTCGCGGCGTCGAGCATGACCAGCGACCCGTCTACGAGGGTCGCGTTCGCGCCTAGGAATCGCTCGAGCAGCAGCTCGTCGAGACCGCCGGGGCCTGCCCCAAGGTTGAGGTAGCGGAACTCGTCTGCCGGCCGCTTTGGGATAACCGCACGAACGGTCGCGAACTGGCGGCGCCGGCTGTCCGCGCGTTCCTTCTCGCGCTCCAACCAACTCGCGACGTACTCCTCGTTGGCCCAGTCCTCGTGCCGTTCGTGGTCGTGGGTATCCGTGGCGTGCCTCCAAGTCGTTGCCCGCGCGGTTCCGTTGCTCCGCGCAAAGTCGCGGGCTCCGTCTTGCGAACAACTGCAACTGCAACTCGTTGCATAAAATCCTACTCTTTTGGATATCCGGACGACAACTCGTCACAGGCGTGGTGGGTCACGGTCCACGCACCCCGACGGCGAGGCTGCCCGCGCGGGGGGTTGCGCTGCGATCGTCTGGAGCAGTCTCCCGACTTGGCAGGTTAGTACCGGCTAGTGGCTGTGGCTTCCAGCGCCAGGGCCGTGACTATGGCCATGATGTGACCAACTACTACCACCTGGCTCAACCGCCCCGGGTGCGAGTGGCCCGCGACGTTGGATGAACGTCATCGGAACGTTGCCGAATGCCCGCTTCGCCTCACCGCCGTCCACAGGGCAGGTTGCGGGGAGCGACGCCTCACTCATTGGCCGCGTCATCTCAAATTCAAATCCGCACTTCTGACACGTGTAATCGTAGAGCGGCATACAGCGAAGTTAGCCCACTTCGCCCAACAACCGCAACAGCTGAGGGGCTGATCTACCTGGTACGAATATGGTCCCACCGAGCGCCGTTACCGAGTTCACCGGCAGCTCTTGCAAGTGCCCTCGAACCGGTAGTGCCGACCCGTGAGCCGGAACCCCGTGTCCCGCTCCAGGATGGCCGACATCTCCACCACCGGCGCCGGCGCTATCTCTATCTCGGCGCCGCACGTCGTGCAGACCATGTGGTGGTGATGTGACTCGTTCTCCGTCCATTCGAAGACGGTGCCGGTTGGGCCATCCGTCGAATGGACCAGCCCCGCGGTGGCAAGCGCGGCGAGCGTTCGGTAGACAGTTGTGACGTCAGTCGTCGGATGCGCGTCGTGGATCGCGTTGAAGACGTCTGCGACCGTGTGGTGACCGGGACTGCTCGCGAGGGATGCCGCGATCGCAAGGCGTTGTGGCGTAATGCGCAGACCGGAGTCGCGCAATCGATCGACAAGGGCTTCAGGATCCACAACCCCAAGTATCTCACGGGCTATTGCCTACGCGGCTCAAGGGCGGCTGGTATCGCTCCGGAGGAACGCCTCGCAGGATAGCGTCGTGGCCTCCGCGGTTCCCGGCGGCGATCGCTGAGGAGGCGGCCCTCCGAGCTTCGATCGTGCGCGAGGGGGATAGCCGTAGCTTCTCGGGGTTTCTGCAAGTCACTTGCAGTTGCAGTCATTTGCGCCACGTTGCAGGATGCACATGAGATCTTGAGGTGGCTGCCCGCGGGCCACGCCTCGACAGCCCTTGCAACCTGGAGTGATCGCATGGCCCTTTACACGCTTCCGGACCTTGAATACGACTACGGGGCCCTCGAACCCCACGTGAGCGGCGAGATCATGAACCTGCACCACTCAAAGCATCACGCCGCCTACGTGACCGGTGCCAACACCGTGACGGAGAAGATCGAGGAGGCACGGACCAAGGACGACTTCGGTTCCATCACGATGCTGGAGAAGAACCTCGCGTTCCATCTCTCCGGGCACATCCTCCACTCGATCTTCTGGAAGAACCTCAGCCCGGAAGGCGGCGACGAGCCAACGGGCGACCTGGCAGAAGCGATCCGCCGAGACTTCGGCAACTTCGCTGGGCTCATGAAGCAGCTCTCGGCGAGCGCCAACACGGTCCAAGGCTCAGGTTGGGGTGTTCTCGCGTATGAGCCGGCCTCGGATCGGCTGGTCGTGCAGCAGGTCTACGACCACCAGGGCAACGTTGCTATTTCGTCGACGCCGCTGCTCGTGATCGACGCATGGGAACACGCGTACTACCTCCAGTACCGCAACGTGCGCGCGGACTTCGTGAAGGCGGTCTGGAACCTCGTCAACTGGCAGGACGTGATGGACCGTTACGCCGCGCAGCGGGGC
>JACFNW010000475.1 GCA_019454665.1 Fimbriimonadaceae bacterium
GCCAAGCGATGACGGCCAAGAACCCCGTCCTGCCACCGCTGCCTGCGATCCCTGCACCCAGGCGTGCCGCTCCGGCGGACGATCCGATTGCGCCTTGGCTCTTGGTCGACATCGGCGGGGCTCTTCAAGGCGGTCAACGCACGCTTCCGAACGGCGACATCGAACTCTATGGCGGAGGCGACGACATCTGGGCGCACCGAGACCAGTTTCGATTCCTGGTTCAGCCGGTTGCCGGAGACTTCGCGCTTGCGGGGACGGTCGTTTCGCTCGAAGACGTGGACGCCTACAGCAAGGCCGGCCTCATGGCGCGGGTCTCTCGCGAACCCGATGCGGCCGCGTTGCTCGTCTCGACCTTTCCCAACGGCGAGGTGCAGGTGGCGCTGCGCCGCAAGACGGGCGAGGCGATGGAAGGCGTCGCGAGTTTGCAGCGCGAGGGCTTCCCGGTATCCCTGCGCCTCACGCGGCGCGAGGACGAGTTCGCTGTTGCGGCTCGCGAGGCGTCTGGCCCTTGGAAAGAGCTGTGGAGCGGCAAGCTGGATTGGCCCGTGGAAACGTTTGTGGGTGCCGTGGCCCTCAGCCACGACAACTCGCAACTCGTGCGAGCGGTGTATCGGGGCTTGATGCTGCGCAAGTAGCCCTGCCGCCCCACCGGTCCACTCTGGAATTGGGCCGACCGGCCCAACCTCCCTGAAGGAGAACCGCGAAGAGCGTCGAAAAAGCACCCCAAGACCCCATGGTGAACCGCTCGCTCTTCCCTGCCCTCGGCTTGATCGGCGTTGCGGCGACCGCGTGGTACTCGGAGCGGCTCACGACGCCCGAGGTTCGGCCCGGGCCGGTGCGCATCACGTACTGGGAAAAATGGACCGGGTTCGAGGGCGACGCCATGCGCGCCGTCGTGGACGAGTTCAACCGCTCTCAGGACGAGATCTTCGTCGAGTTACTCACGGTGAGCGGCATCCAAGACAAGACGCTGCTCGCCACCTCGGGAGGCAACCCGCCCGACGTCGCCGGCCTGTTCGGCCCGAACGTCGCCCAATACGCCGACAACATGGCCGTCATGCCGCTCACCGAGTTCTGCAAGGAAGCCGGCATAGGGCCCGAAGACTACATCCCGTGCTACTGGGACATCGGGTTCTACAAGGGCGAGGTCTACAGCCTGCCGACCACTCCCGCCTCGACGGCGCTCCACTACAACCGCGCCTTGCTGAAGGCCGCCGGGCTCGACCCCGACCGTCCGCCCAAGACCATCGAAGAGCTCGACGCCTACGCCGAGAAGCTGACCAAGCGCAACGGGAGCCGCATCGAGGTCTCGGGCTTCTTGCCCAACGAGCCGGGCTGGTGGAACTGGTCGTGGGGCTACTTCTTCGGCGGCACGCTGCTCGAGGGCGACACGATCACGGCCAACTCTCCCGAGAACATCCGGGCCTACGAGTGGATTCAGAGCTACACGAAGAAGTTCGGCGCGGGCGACATCCAAGCGTTCCGCAGCGGCTTTGGCAACTTCTCCTCGCCCCAAAACCCGTTCATGTCGCAGAAGGTGGCGATGGTGCTCCAGGGCGTGTGGATGTACAACTTCATCAGCCAGTTCGCGCCCGAACTCGATTGGGCGGCTGCGCCGTTTCCGCATCCCGCCGACCGACCCGACCTGGCCGAACCGACCCTGGTGGACTTGGACGTGCTGGTCATCCCCGTCGGCGCGAAGCACCCCAAGGAGGCCTTCGAGTTCATCAAGTTCGTGCAGTCGCAGAAGGGCATGGAGTTGCTCTGCATGGGCCAACGGAAGCACTCGCCGCTGCGCGAGGTGAGCCAGGGCTTCTACGAAAACCACCCGAACCCCTACATCCGGCTGTTCACCGAACTGGCTTACAGCAAAAACGCTATCTCCGCGCCCAAGATCGGCATCTGGCCCGAGTACCAAGCCGAACTCAACAGCGCTTTCGACGAGGTCTATTTGATGCGCAAGACACCCAAGGAGGCCCTGGACTACGTTCAGGCCCGCATGACGCCGCTCTGGGAGGACTACCTCCTCAAGCAGAGGCTGAGGGAGCAGCGATGACGCTCAAAGAGAAGAAGGAGACGCGTTCGGCGCTCCTGTTCGCCTCGCCGTGGGTGATCGGGTTCTGCGTGTTCCTGGCCTATCCGCTGCTGGCCTCGATCTACTACAGCTTCTGCGACTACTCGGTGCTTCGGCCGCCCGTTTGGATCGGCCTGCGGAACTACACGAACCTGTTCCAGGACGAGGTCTTCTACAAGACGCTCAGCAACACGGCCATTTACGCGATCTTCGCCCTGCCGCTCGGCATGCTGGTCGCGATCGGACTCGCCCTGCTCCTGAACACCAAGGTGCGCGGCTTGGCCGTTTATCGGACGAT
>JACFNW010000476.1 GCA_019454665.1 Fimbriimonadaceae bacterium
CTTCCGCAGATTCGCGATTTCTTAGCCGAAGAGTGAGGCTTGGCCTGTCGTCGTCGTGACAAGGTTGAGCTTCAAAAGCCGGACGCGCGCCGCCTCTTCCGAAACAGCAAAGCGTTCCATCACCATTTGCGTCAGAACGGCTGCGTGGTCCGATGTGACATGGATGTTGCCATGCAACTCCCGCGGGCT
Source organism: Fimbriimonadaceae bacterium (assembly GCA_019454665.1). Classification (GTDB taxonomy): domain Bacteria; phylum Armatimonadota; class Fimbriimonadia; order Fimbriimonadales; family Fimbriimonadaceae; genus UBA2387. Next base: position 190 of record JACFNW010000476.1, read on the forward strand.
GCAGTAGTCCGAAACCAGTCGTCGCACGGGGGTCACTGGCATCAGCAATGCGCCGCTGATGTATCCAGCTTGCCACTCCATCCAGTCGGACTGTGGAGCGTTAAGTATATTGTCCCGCTTGGAGACTGCCTTGTTGGCATGAGGCCGCCGATCAAGAAGATCACCAGTAGCGAACTTCTCTGCCCAAAGCGGGCCATGAAACTTCACATGTCCGAATTCATGGGTAAGTGTTGTGCGGTAACGATTCTCCCGTCTGTCATCGCCCGAGATGTGCGCCGAGATCGAAACCTTCGGCCCTTTGTCCGGAAAGAACTCGGTGACGCCCTCAACGTCGTCACCGTAGGCCTTGAGGTCAGCATAGCAGTCGAGTTCGGCGTCATGATTTTCGATGAGGACGGTGAGGTCGTCGGTCAGCACCGGATACTCGACCTTGCCGCGCCGTTTTTGCAGCAGTTCGCGGATGAGGCGCTCGCAATCGCTGTCGAGCTCTTTTTCCGTGAAAAAGGGCCGCTTGGCAAAGCGTCCAGTGTTGTCTTGGATCATCTTCACCATGCGTGCCTCTCTACTCTTTCAGTGTACGTCTGAAACTCTTGAATGCGGCAACGACCCTTTCCGGGTCAGAAGTATCGGTCCGCAGGTCATCCGGAAGTCGACCTGCGAGCGCGAAAAGGTAATCCTCCGGAATCTTCAAAATTCCCGAGAATTGGCGGATCAAGTGCCCCGAGCTTGGACTGCGCCGGTCGTGCTCGATGTCGTTGAGGTATTGCGGTGATATCGCACCGGTCTCCTCCTCCTTCATCACACGTGCCGCGAGCTCCTTTTGGCTCAGACCCAGAGCTTTCCGGGCCTTCGAGATCGCCTGGCCGAAGGTCACGCCTTCGGCAGACATGAACGGTCCATCGCATCTTCTCCCTGTCAATCCGCTTGTTCGCGGATATGCGAACTGATACGCGTTATCCCCAAGAGTATCAACAGAGAAGCGGGATGTGACGTTCGGAGCCGGGAGCTAGTAAATGATCAGGATCCTTCACACGGCCGACGTGCACCTCGACTCCCCGTTGAGATCCCTCGCGCTGCGCGACCCCGAGCTGCGGGATCGGGTCCAAACATCTAGCCGCACTGCGCTCTCCAGGATCGTCGACATTGCGCTTACCAATGATGTCGTCGCCCTTCTGATTGCAGGGGATCTGTTCGATGGGGCGGAACGTAGCGCGCGGACAGCCGCCTTCCTGACGCTGCAATTGGAGCGCCTGCGCGAACGCGGGGTCCGCGTGTTTTATGTTAAGGGCAACCATGACGTCGAGAACCCACTCACCGGCGAGTTGAGTTTGCCAGACAACGTGCATGTCTTCGACGGCCGTGGCGGCAAGGTGCAGCTTGCCGAGGGCGTCTGGATCCACGGCGTCAGCTTCGCCAACCGTCATGCCCCTGAAAGTTTGCTGCCAAAATTCCCGGCGCCAGTCGAAGGCGCAGTCAACATCGCGATGTTGCATACCTCCCTCGCGGGCGCAGATGGCCACGATCCCTATGCACCCTGTACGGTCGGAGAGCTGACAGATGCCGGCTTCGACTACTGGGCTCTGGGGCATGTTCACCGCCGGCAGGTCCACTCCAAGGCACCATGGGTCGTGATGCCCGGAACACCCCAAGGACGCGATATCGGTGAGCCCGGTCCGAAATCCGCGACACTATTGACCATCGACCAGGCGATCGAAATCGAAGAAGTGCTGACCTCGGCTGTGGAGTTCCTGCACATCCAGGTCGACGTTGCAGATACCGACAACGACGACGCCCTGCGCGATATACTTAGGCGGACCCTGCGCGATACGGCGCGAAACCTGGTGTCGGAAAGCGCCGTGATCCGTCTTAAACTGACCGGCCGCACGCGGCGGCGTTGGCAGGTCCTGCGCGATCAGGACGTCTGGAAAGAGACCGCCGCGCAATATGCTCGGGAGACAGGCACGCTTTGGCTGGACAAGGTCGTGTTCGACCTGTCCGACACCGCAGAGCCCGGGCACAGCGCCACGGACGAATTGGCTGAGATCATGAAAGCCATCAGCGAGGAACCCGGTTTTTCCGAAACCTGCCGTGCTGAGATTGAGGGCATTCTGCAGGAGTTGGCGCCGCAACGGCGTGCCGAACTGTTGCCTGATGAAGCTGCAATGGACCAGCTTG
>JACFNW010000477.1 GCA_019454665.1 Fimbriimonadaceae bacterium
GAACCCGGCGGGAGCGAAGCGACAGCTGATCGGCGTCTACGATCGCGCCATGCTGCGCCCGATGGCCGAGGCGCTCCGCATGCTGGGATCGGACCGCGCGATGGTCGTCCACAGCGAAGACGGTCTCGACGAAATCTCTCCTGTTGCGGCCACCTACGTGGCGGAACTGCGCGACGGCGCCGTCGAGATGAAGACGATCACCCCGGAAGAACTGGGCCTGAAGCGGGTCGAACCCAACGACATCCTGCCCGGTGTAGACGTCGAGACGAATGCCGAGATTCTGCGCGAAGCCCTTTACGAGGTCAATTCGCCCCGCAGTCTGGCCATCATTCCGGGCGCGGCGGCCGCCATCTGGCTCGGCGGCGCGGCATCCAACCTGAGCGAAGCCGCAGCCAAAGCCCGCGCCGCCATCCGCAACGGGCTGACCATGACCAAACTCGAAGCCATCATCTACACGACCCAGCAATTGGTGCCGTCGCAACCATGAGCGACCGACTCCGCGAGATCTTCGCCACCAAACGCGAGGAAGTTCGGCTCGCCAAGACCCTGAAGTCCACCCTCGACCTGCAACGCGAGGCCCATGCCGCTCCCGCCCCGTTGGGGTTCATCCGGGCCCTGGAAACAGCCCCGCAGCCCGTGGCCCTGATCGCCGAGGTCAAACAGGCCAGCCCCTCGCAAGGCACGATCCGCGCCGGTCTCGACCCCGTCGAAGTCGCCACCGCCTACCAACGCGCCGGGGCGCACACCTTGAGCGTGCTCACCGACGAGGTCTACTTCCAGGGCTCGCCCGAAAACCTCCGGCGCGCCAAGGCCGCCACGGGTCTGCCCTGCTTGCGCAAGGACTTCGTCTTCGATCGCTATCAGCTTTTGGAAGCCAGGGCTTGGGGCGCGGATGCCGTGTTGCTCATCGTCGCCGGACTCGACCCAGGGCTCCTTCAGGAACTCTACGGCGAGGCGATCGAACTTGGCTTGGATGTGCTGGTCGAAGTCCACGACGAAGACGAATTGAAGACCGCGCTTCGCCTGAAGCCGAGGCTGGTGGGCGTCAACAACCGGAACCTGTCCACGTTCAAGACCAATCTGGCCGTCAGCGAGCGGCTCATCCCCTGGATTCCCGAAGGAGTGCTGGCCGTCAGCGAGAGCGCCCTGCGGTGCCGCGAAGACATCGAACGAGTTCAGGCGGCCGGAACGCGCGCCGTGCTGATCGGCACCGAGTTCTGCAGCGCACCGGACGTGGCCACCCGCGTGCGAGAGGTCATGGGGTGGTGACGCGGGTCAAAATCTGCGGGCTGACGACCGCCCGCGACCTCGACACCGCCATCGAGTACGGAGCAGACGCCGTCGGCGTGATCCTCGAGCCCACCAGCCCCCGCTGCGTGGCAGGCGACGGCGAACTGCTCGCCCACGTTCGGCGCGTCCATCCCTTCGCGACCACGGTGGCCGTCTTCGGACGGACGGTGAACTGGGACCTCTGCACGGGCTTCGCGGCGGTCCAGGCCCATGGCTTGCCGTCGGCGCCCGCTTTCAAACGGCTGCGGGCGCATGCGCTGGCCGACGACGACAACCTGTCGTTCCTCGCAGACGGCGACCCCGACGCATGGCTGTTGGATGCCGCCGTCGCCGGCGCGTTCGGGGGCACGGGCAAGCGGGTGGATTGGGACTTGGCCGCCGAGGTCGTGCGCCGGTCGCCTCGGCCGGTGATTCTGGCCGGAGGCCTCAACCCCGACAACGTGGCGGAAGCGATCGCCCGGGTTCGGCCCTCGGCGGTGGACGTGAGCAGCGGCGTCGAATCTTCGCCCCGGGTGAAGGACTGGGGCAAAGTCCGCGCGTTTATCGAGGCGGCTCGCTCGGCGTAGCCTCGTCGGCGAACTCGATTTGCGGCTCCCGCTCGCCCAACTGGAACGGCAGCACCCAGAACAGGTACAGACTGGCCAGCAACACCAGAATCGGCACCACAAAGGGCCAAGGGCTGGGCTTTCGAGTCGGCGCGGCGCGTTTGGCGATGACTCTATTATGGTTGCCAAGTGGTTGGCACGTGGTTGGCACGTGGTCGGCAAGTTGCCGACGGCGCTACGACACCGCTGCCGCCGTCGCCTGAATCGCCCGGATGCGCGCCACCGTCTTGGCCACGAGGTCGCGCGCGCCTTCGGCGTCTTCGCTCTCGGCCACCACGTGGAACACGGGGTCCACCGAATCAGGCAACACGAGCACCCAGCCCGATTCGCCATACACCTTGATCCCGTCGAGTAGCTCGACCCGACCCCCGGCCGACTCCTCCGCCAACACGCGCATCACCCCGCCCTTGGCCTCCCACGGGCAGTGCAACGTCTCCGAAGCCGTGAAGAACTTGGGCAGCGCCTCG